>DASQBO010000025.1:0-2606 GCA_035635175.1 Casimicrobiaceae bacterium
AGGGCGTGCGCTACCCCACGCTCGCCGGGGTGCAGGTGGCGAACCCCGACACCCACGAGGGGGTGGCGCGCGACGGCGCCACGTTGGGCGAGGTGATGCTGCGCGGCAACACGATCATGAAGGGCTATCTCGCGAACGAGAAGGCCTCCGCGGCGGCGTTCGCGGACGGCTGGTACCGCACGGGCGACCTGGCGGTGTGGCACGACGACGGCTACATCGAGGTCAAGGACCGCTCGAAGGACATCATCATCTCCGGCGGCGAGAACGTGAGCTCGCTCGAGGTCGAGGAGTGCCTTTACCGCCACCCGGACGTGATGGAGGCCGCGGTCGTGGCCAAGCCGGATTCGAAGTGGGGCGAGACGCCGTGCGCGTTCGTGACGCTCAAGCCCGGAGCGCCGAGCGTCACCGAGGCCGACATCATCGCGTGGTGCCGCGAGCACCTCGCGCACTTCAAGGCGCCGCACGCCGTCGTGTTCGGTCCGCTGCCGAAGACGTCGACCGGCAAGATCCAGAAGTTCGTGCTGCGCGAGCGCGCGAAGCGCGGCGCGTAGCGCCGCCCCGGTCCGGGCGTCGACACCGCGCGACGCCTCGTACGCGGGCGATCGCGCGGGGAGCGCGGTGCCCTCCCGCGTCGAGCGCGGATCCGCCGCCTTCAGCGCCCTTTCGCCGCGATCCGCCGGCGCGCCGCCGACGCCGCCGCGACCGCGATCGCGAGAAGCGCGATCGAGGAAGGCTCGGGCGCGCCAAAGGGCACGTCGGACACGAGGAAGGTCAGCTTCGACGTGCCGAAGCCGACAAACCCGGAGGGCGGGAAGGCGCAGAGATCTCCGGCGGTGCTGGGCTCGACGCAAAGGTCGCTCAGGATGATCCGGATGCCTCCGATCGGGGAGCCGCTCAGGTCGCTCGGCGAGAGCACGAATTCCCCGAGAATCAGGGTCAGCGAGAAATCGTGGTTGACCGAATCGATCTCGGTCCGGAACTGGTAGGAATCCGTCGCCGAGCCGTCCGTGAGCTCCGCCGCGGCCGCGGCGAGCGCGGGACCCGCGAGGTCGATCACGACGGTGCCGTTGTCGCCGATCGCCAGCGCCTGCGACTGGAGGTACACGCCGTTCACGCCGAAACTGAACGCCGGGCTCACCGAGATCGGATCACCGGAGCCGCCGAATCCGACCCCGTACGTCGTCGTCGAAAACGACAAGAGGATCGTCGCGCGGGCGGGCAGCGCCGCCGCCCCGATCAAGACGAGCAACCCGACGCCGACAGCCCTTCCGACGCTCCAGCGAGACCTGGTCATGTTGTCCCCCTAAACGATTCCCCTGATCCCATAGGGGGGATTGCGTGCGCGATGCCAGCGCTACAAGACATTGATTGCGCGGACCAAGGGTTTGCGGCGCCGGGGGGGCTGTAAGAAACTCCGACGATTGTGTGCCGGCCACGCCGGCGGGAGACGCAAGTTCCCGCAAACCCTCGTCAGGCTCGGAGCGCGCGGGGAGCCTCAGTTCGCGCGGTACATCTTCTCGCGCGCGAGCGAATAGCTCCACGGCAGGCCGGCATTCTTCCAGCCGTTGACCGTGCGCTGGCCCTTGGTCGGTCCGTCGGCGGCGAGGTCGCCCTCGAAGCCGTCGACGATCGAGAAGACGAGCGTGTAGCCCGCCGCGGTCAGCGCGTCAGCGGCCTTCGCCGAGCGGCTGCCGCCCTGGCACATCAGCACGACCGGATCGTCCCTGGTGAGGCCCTTCGCGGCGAGGCGTCGCCCGACCTCGGCGACGAAATCGGGATTCGGCGTGAGTTCGAAAGCTTTCTTCGCATCGTCCCACCGCGCGTCGTCGGCGAGGGACAGGAACGGCACGTTGGCGTCCGCGGCGAGCGGCATGCCGACGAACGCGATCTCCGCGCGCGTGCGCACGTCGACGAACAGCACGCGGTCGGGCTGCGCGGCGAGCATCGGATAGGCCGCGGCGGCCGTCAGGTAGTACTTCGCGTTCGTCCGCTTGATCGGCGGCAGGTCGGCGTCGGTGAGCACCGCAGCGGCGGCCGTGGCCTCGGTGGCGGGGCACCCCTGGCTGAGCGCGATGCCCGCGTGCGCGGCGACCACCAACAATGCCGCCACGCCGAGCTCGCGCACGATGCGTCTTCGATCGGCAGACATGACACCGGGCGCGCGTGGCGCCCTCACGGCTACCTTACCGGTCCGGCCGGCTCGTCGCCTTGACCCGACGCAAGGTTGAAGTCGGCCAGCACCGCGGCCGCTGCGGCAACGCCGCTCCGCGTCGCAGCCTCCAGCGTCGCAGGGAGCTCGGCGTCCGTGTAATCGCCGGCGAGATAGAGGCCCGGCCCCACGCGACCGGCCGCAGGCCGGACCGCGCGCGGCGTGCACGCGTACGTAGCGCGGCGCTCGGCGATCACGCGAGACCACACCGGCAGCGGCCACTGTCCCGCGAGCCGCCGCAACTGCGCGTCCGCCTCGGCGGCGAGCGCGCCCCGGTCCTGCGCGTCGTGCGGGCCGCTCGTGCTGATGACGACGGCGAGGAGCGCGCGCGCACCCGCCGGCGGGCGGGGGCCCAGCGCGCCGCTCCGGTCGAAGACCCACTGTCCGGGTGCGTCGT
>DASQBO010000026.1:0-10077 GCA_035635175.1 Casimicrobiaceae bacterium
TGTGCGAGCATGCGGAGAAGGATTTCTCGGGCTTCTGGGCCGACCTCGCCCGGGACAACATCCTCTGGCACCGGCCGTTCATGACGACGCTCGACGAGTCGAACGCGCCGTTCTACAAATGGTTCGACGAAGGGAAGCTCAACGTCTCGTACAACTGCCTCGACCGCAACCTGCAGAACGGCAACGCCGAGAAGGTCGCGATCATCTTCGAGGCCGACGACGGCGCGGTGACGAAGGTGACCTACCGCGAGCTCCACCAGCGCGTGTGCCGCCTCGCGAACGGCCTGAAGTCGCTCGGGATCAGGAAGGGCGACCGCGTGCTCGTCTACATGCCGATGTCGATCGAGGGCGTCGTCGCGATGCAGGCGTGCGCGCGGATCGGTGCGCCCCACTCCGTCGTGTTCGGCGGTTTCTCGGCCAAGTCGCTGCAGGAGCGGATCATCGACGCGGGCGCGGTGGCGGTCATCACCGCCGACGAGCAGGCGCGAGGCGGCAAGCACCTGCCCTTGAAGACGATCGTCGACGAGGCGCTCGGCATGGGCGGCTGCGAGGGGATCCGCCACGTGATCGTCTACCGGCGATCCGGGGGCAACATCCCGTTCTCGCCGCCGCGCGACCTGTGGCTGCACGAGCTCGTCGCGAAGCAGGCCGACACCTGCGAGCCCGAGTGGGTCGGCGCCGAGCACCCGCTGTTCATCCTCTACACCTCCGGCTCGACCGGGAAGCCGAAGGGCGTCCAGCACAGCTCGGGCGGCTTTCTCCTGTGGGCGATGCTGACGATGCGCTGGGTGTTCGACATCAAGCCGAAGGACGTCTTCTGGTGCACCGCGGACATCGGCTGGGTGACAGGACACACCTACATCGCGTACGGCCCGCTCGCGGTCGGCGCGACGGAGGTCGTGTTCGAGGGCGTGCCGACGTATCCGGACGCGGGACGCTTCTGGCAGACGATCGCGAAGCACAAGATCTCGATCTTCTACACCGCGCCCACGGCGATCCGCTCGCTGATCAAGGCGTCGGGCGTCGCTCCGCAGACCGCGCCGACGAACTACGACCTGTCGAGCCTGCGCCTCCTCGGGACCGTCGGCGAGCCGATCAATCCGGAAGCATGGATGTGGTATTACAAGAACGTCGGCCGCGAGCGTTGCCCGATCGTCGACACGTGGTGGCAGACGGAAACGGGCGGGCACATGATCTCGCCCCTCCCGGGCGTGACCGCGCTGGTGCCGGGGTCGTGCACGCTGCCGATCCCCGGCATCATGGCCGCGATCGTCGACGAGACCGGCCACGACGTCGAGAACGGCCACGGCGGCATCCTGGTGGTCAAGCGCCCGTGGCCCGCGATGATCCGCACGATCTGGGGCGACCCGGACCGCTACCGGAAGTCCTACTATCCGGACGAGCTCGGCGGCAAGCTCTACCTCGCGGGCGACGGCTCGGTGCGCGACAAGGCGCACGGGTACTTCACGATCATGGGCCGCATCGACGACGTGCTGAACGTCTCCGGGCACCGCCTCGGCACGATGGAGATCGAGTCGGCGCTGGTGGCGAACCCGCTCGTCGCCGAGGCGGCGGTGGTCGGCCGGCCCGACGACATGACCGGCGAGGCGGTGTGCGCATTCGTCGTGCTAAAGCAGCACCGGCCCGGCGGCGCCGACGCCGAGAAGATCGCAAGGGAGCTGCGCGACTGGGTCGGCAAGGAGATCGGCCCGATCGCCAAGCCCAAGGACATCCGCTTCGGCGACAACCTGCCGAAGACGCGCTCCGGCAAGATCATGCGCCGGCTGCTGCGCGCGCTGGCCAAGGGCGAGGAGATCACGCAGGACGTCTCGACCCTCGAGAATCCGGCGATCCTCGAGCAGCTCAAGCAGACGCTCTGACGGCGGACGGCTCGCCCTCGGGTTCGCCGGCCGCCGCGCGTTGAGGTACAGTCGCGCGTGTCGCCGATGACCTGGAGCCCCGATCGCTGATGGACAGCCGCCGCTTCGCCCGCACGCAGAAAGGGCACGACGAGATCGCGAACCGGGGCAAGACGCTCAAGGGCAAGCTCCGGACGATCCTCTTCCTCGTCGATCCGGCGAAACCGGCGGACGCGATCCTGCAGCAGGTCGCGCTGATGGGCGGTCCCCCCGACGCGCTCGCGCAACTCGCGGCGGAAGGCTACATCGCCGAGGTCCGCGGCCAGGCTGCGGAGCCCGCGGCCGACGCCCCCGCGACGCCGGCGGCGACGGGCGCCGACGACGAGCTCGCGAGCTTCCGCATCGCGAAGGCGTTCATGAACGACACGATCGTCGAGACGCTCGGCATCCGCGCGTTCGTCTTCACGCTGCGCCTCGAGCGCTGCGCGACGCGAGGCGACCTGATCGCGCTCCTGCCCGACTACACCGAGGCGCTCGCGAAGAAGCTCGACCGGAACGCCGCGCACGCGCTGGTCGAGCGCACGCGCGAGCTCCTTGGCGTGCGTCGCTAGCGCCGGCTCGTCACGCACCCGCCGAATCTGCCTCGCGCGCGGGGACGCGCACCACGTGCACGCTGCACCGGGCGCCCCCCGTCACGGTGGAGGCGACCGAGCGCCACCACGCGAACGTCCGGCTGTCGGGCGCCGGCGCGCCGATCACGATCAGGTCGACGTGGTTCGCATGGGCGAGATCGAGGATAGTCGCTGCGGGATCGCTCGACTCGACGACGTGCAGCGACGTTCGCGCTTGCGCGAGCTTGAGCGGCGCGACCCAGTGCCGCAGCCGGTTGCGGTGCTCGAGGTGCTTCCCCGACGCCGTGTCCTCGAGGCGCTCGCCTTCGCCGAGGGGTGCCGCTCCGATCGCCGAAACGAACATGAGCCGGTACTCGGCGTTGGACGCGATCAGCTCGCGCGCCGCGCGTTGCAGCGCCCGGTGCCGCTCGTCGTCGGGGTGCTCGGTGTCGACCGCGACCAGGATGACGGGCGCCTGCGTCGCGGGCGGCGTCCGCCCGACGGGCCGCGCGCCGTGCGAGCGCCACCAGCGTCCGAGCTGGCGCAGGAAGCCCGGCCCGGCCGTGCGCTGTCCGCGCGGGGTGATCTGCACCTGATCCGGATGGCGCAGGTCGAAGGCGACGTGCGCGGCGGACGCGTAGCGGCGCTCCGCCCGCGTCTCGAGGCAGTGCAGGATGATCTCCTGCAGCCACGGCGGCGTGTCGGGCACGATGCTCCGCGGCGGCGTCGGGATGCGCCACAGCCGGTCCTTCATGCCGGTGAACGTCGCGGGCTCTCCGAACGGCGGCTCGCCGATCGCGAGCTCGTAGAGGATCACGCCGAGCGCGAACACGTCGCTGCGGAGATCGGCGCGGTTGCCCTGCAGCTGCTCCGGCGACACGTACGCCGCCGAGCCCGCCGCGAAGGCGTCGCCCTCCGCGAGCAGGTCCGGGTAGTGCTCGTGCCGCGCGAAGCCGAAGTCGAGCAGCACCGCGGTCCCGTCCGGCCGCACGATGAAGTTCTCGGGCTTGAGGTCGAGGTGGATCACGTGCTGCCGGTGGACGCTGTGCACGGCGTCGGCGAGCGCGGCGCCGATGCGCGCCACGTTGGCCGCCGCCTGCGCGCCGCGACCGACGATCGCGGCAAGCCCTTCGCCGGCGATCTCCTCCATCACGAGATAGGGCCGCATCGCGTCTTCGCCCACCGCGACGACGCGCGGGACGTGCGGCCCCGACAGGCGCGGCAGGATCGTCTGCTCGATCTCGAAGCTCTCGACGCCGATCGTCGGCTCGCCGGGGCCCACTCCGGGGACCTTCATCAGCAGCGGGAACCCGGGCGCGTGCCCATCCGGCGGGCGGACGCGATACAGGTAGGCGGTGCCGCCGGCGTGCAGGCACTCCTCGACGACGAAGCCGTCGACCGAATCACCCGTGCGGATCTGCGTCGCCAACCGAAGTCCCGCTAGAAGCCCGCCTCGATCCGGTAGGCGAGGGAGTGCGGCAGGCCCGCGCGACGGATCCTGTCCGCGGCGGCGTGCTGATCGTACGGCACGCGGAAGTACGTGAGCTCGCGCCGTTCCTCGTCGAAGATCGCGTAGGCCGCCGCCGGATTGCGGTCACGCGGCTGCCCGACCGACCCGACGAGGGCGATCCAGCGCCGCAGTCCGCGCATCGGGATCGGGGTGCCGGGCACCGGGCGGAAGTCGCTCATCCGGCCTGCGATGGTCTCGAAGTACAGCACCTGGTCGTGCACGTGCCCGCAGAAGGTGTAGTTCCGATTCGACGCGCGCGCGCAGTCGAGCGCGGTGCCGGGACTGTCGATGTAGACCCAGCGCTCGGGCATCGCCGCGGTCGCGTGGACGAAGCACGACGGGCCGCGGTCGACACGCAGCGGAAGCTCCCGGAGGAAGCGCTTCTGCTCGTCGGTGAGCATCTTGCGCGCCAGGTCGAGCGCGGCGCGCGCCTCCTCCTGAAAGTAGCCGTCGCGCTTCTCGATCGCGGCGTCGTGGTTCCCCTTGACGGCGATGCCACCCGCGGCCACGGCCCGCATCACGACGTCGACGACGGCACCCGCCTCCGCGCCGTAGCCCACGAAGTCGCCGAGGTAAGCGTGCGAGTCGGCGCCGCGGTCGCGCGCGTGGGCGAGGCAGGCCTCGAGCGCGTCGATGTTGGCGTGGATGTCGGAGAGCAGGGCGATGCGCACGGGGCCTCGATTCCGGGAGCGACCGGCCCGGCGATGTTAGCAGCCGCGGCGGCGCCACAGAAAAGAGAGCCCCGGCGTGCCGGGGCTCTCGAGGGCTTGCGTGGGTGCGGCGCGAAACGCCGCGCAGCCGCGGCTAGCGATAGGCCGATTCGTCCGCGTGCAGGTCGATGTTCTTGCGGTCCTTGAGGAACAAGAGGCCGATGACGAACGTCATCAGCGCGACGACGATCGGGTACCAGAGGCCGAAGTAGATGTCGCCGGTGGCGGCGACGAACGCGGTCGCGAGCAGCGGCAGCATCCCGCCGAACCAGCCGTTGCCGATGTGATACGGCAGCGACATCGACGTGTAGCGGATCTTGGTCGGGAACATCTCCACGAGGAACGCGGCGATCGGTCCGTAGACCATCGTCACGTAGATGACCATGACCCACAGGATCAGGAGCGTCATGCCCCAGTTGAGCTGGGCCGGGTCGGCCTTCTCGGGATAGCCCTTCTCCTTCAGCGCGCCCTTCAGCTTCGTCTCGTCGAAGCCGCTGAGCTCGGTGTCGCCGATCTTCGTCGTGACCGCCGAGCCCGGCGCCCCGTTGACGGTGGTGAACGACAGCCCGAACTTGGTGAGCGCGTCCTTCGTCTTGTCACAGTCGCTGAACTTCGACCACGGTCCGACGAAGATGTGCAGGTGGCATTGCCCGGGGTCGGCCGTGACCGTGATGGGCGTGCTCTTCTGGAAGGCCTCGAGCGCGGGGTTCACGTAGTGCGTGAGCGCGCCGAAGAGCGGGAAATACGTCACCGCAGCGATCAGGCAGCCGGCGAGGATGATCTTCAGGCGGCCGATCCTGTCCGACAGCCAGCCGAAGAAGATGAAGAACGGAGTGCCGATCACGAGCGATGCGGCGATCAGCGTATAGACGGTCTGGATGTCGACCTTGAGCGTGATCTGCAGGAAGAACAGCGCGTAGAACTGCCCGGTGTACCAGACGACGCCCTGGCCCGCCGTGGCGCCGAGCAGCGCGAGCAAGACGTACTTGTTGTTCGGATAGCGAAGGAAGCTCTCGGTGAGCGGCGCCTTCGAGCCCTTGCCCTCGGCTTTCATCCGCTGGAACACCGGCGATTCGTTGAGCTTCAGCCGGATGTACACCGAGAAGATCAGCAGGATCACCGACACGAGGAACGGAATGCGCCAACCCCAATCGGCGAACTGGGCACCGGTCATGACCCCCGTGAAGCGGCAGATTCCGATGACGATCAGCGCGAGGAAGAGGCCGAGCGTGGCGGTCGTCTGGATCCACGACGTGTCGTAGCCCCGCTTGCCCGGTGCCGCGTGCTCCGCCACGTAGGTCGCCGCGCCGCCGTACTCGCCGCCGAGCGCGAGACCCTGCAACAGCCGCAGCGTCACGAGCAGGATCGGGGCGAGCCATCCGATCGTCGTGAACGTCGGCAACAGGCCGACGGCGAACGTCGAGAAGCCCATCACGATGATCGTGACCAGGAACGTGTACTTGCGCCCCACGAGGTCGCCGATCCGTCCGAACACGAGCGCGCCGAAGGGCCGGATGAGGAACCCGGCGGCATAGGTCGCGAACGCGGACAGGAGCGCCGCCGTGTCGTTGCCCTTGGGGAAGAAGAGCACGGCGAAGAACGGAGCGAGGACCGCGTAAAGATAAAAGTCGTACCATTCGAATACCGTCCCGAGCGACGACGCGAAGATGACGCGTGTCTCTTCGTGCGAGATGCCCTGCGCGGACGGCCCTGGTGCGGGCTTGGCGATTGTGCTCATCGGTTCTCCTCCACAAGAGCGGTTTGCGGGGGGCAATGGTTCGCCCGGTCCGAAAGGCGGCGAGCCCTCGAGTCGGGGCTTTCGCGGCCGCGCTAGTCTACACGAACATTCCGGGCGGGCCGCAAGCGATCCCGGGGGAGGGGCTGACGCGCGGCGGAGACCGTTGTTGCGCTGCGCAACGACGTTCGCGCGAGCGAGCTCAGCCCTTGGGCGGAGCGGTGTCGGCGAAGGAGGCCCGGGACGCGAGCTTGTCGGCCAGCCCCGCCAGGTTCGGGTGCGCGCCGCGCCAGTCGATCTCGGGAAAGCGCAGGTCGAGGTAGCCGAGCGCGCAGCCGGTCGCGATGTCGGCGAGCGAATAGCCCTCGCCGTTGCACCATGCGCGCTCGCCCAGCTCCTCCGCGAGCTCGACCACGCCGCGGTCGATCTTCGCACGCTGGCGCGCGATCCACTCCTTGCTCTGCTGCCGCGACGGCCGCTTGCGCTCGAGGAAGATCGCGCTCGCCGCTTCGCATACCCCGTCGGCGAGCGCCTCCCAGCGCTTGACCGCGATGCGCTGCCGCGCCGGCTCCGGGATGAGACGGCTCACGGGGCTCGTGCTGTCGAGGTACTCGACGATGACCCGCGAGTCGAAGAGCCGCGTGCCGTCGTCGAGGACGAGCACCGGGATCTTGCCGAGCGGATTGACGGTGGCCACCGCGTTGTCCGGCAGCCACGGCGAGTCCTCGACGAGCGTGTACTCGATCTTCTTCTCGGCGAGCGCGATGCGGACCTTGCGCGCGTACGGGCTCGTGAGCGTTGCGATGAGTCTCAGCACGGAGGAGGAAGCGGACGCGTAAGGCGAGCGCAGTATAGCACCGGCGCTCGCCGCGACCGCGCGTGCTACACTCGCGCTGCCGCCGCAACTTCCGGCGAGAGGCGCCGCCTCCGATGTCCGCCGCCGACCCCGCGCTCACCGCGCTGTCACCGCTCGATGGCCGTTACGCCGCCAAGGTCGCGGCGCTGCGCGATCGCTTCAGCGAGCTCGGCCTGATCCGCGCGCGCGTGCGCGTCGAAATCGCGTGGCTGCTCGCGCTCGGCGAGGAGCCCGGCGTCGCCGAAGTCCCGCCGTTCTCCGCGGCGGCGCGCGCCGCGCTCGAGGGCGCGGCCGCGACGTTCGGGCCGTCCGACGGCGCCCGCGTCAAGGCGATCGAACAGACGACGAACCACGACGTCAAGGCGATCGAGTACTGGCTCAAGGAGCGCTTCGCGGGCACGCCGGAGATCGCCGACGTCGGCGAGTTCGTCCACTTCGCCTGCACGTCCGAGGACATCAACAACCTCGCCTACGGTCTGCTGCTCGCGGACGCCCGAAGCTCGATCCTGCTTCCCGCGCTCGAGAACGTCGCGAGCTCGCTGCGCGCCCTCGCGCACGCGCACGCCGACGTCCCGATGCTCGCGCGCACGCACGGCCAGCCGGCGACGCCGACGACGCTCGGCAAGGAGATGGCGAACGTCTACGCCCGGCTCGCGCGGCAGATCGCCGCGATCGGTCACGTTCCGATCAAGGGCAAGATGAACGGCGCCACCGGCAACTACAACGCGCACGTCGCCGCGTATCCCGACGTCGACTGGGAGCGGCTCGCGGCGAAGGTCGTCCGCGGCCTCGGCCTCGAGTTCAATCCGTACACGACGCAGATCGAGCCGCACGACGGCATCGCGGAGCTGCTCGACGCGATCGCGCGCACGAACACCGTGCTCGTCGACCTCGACCGGGACGTCTGGGGCTACGTGTCGCTCGGCTACTTCCGGCAGAGGATGCAGGAGGGCGAGGTCGGGTCGTCGACGATGCCGCACAAGGTGAACCCGATCGACTTCGAGAATTCGGAAGGGAACCTGGGGCTCGCCAATGCGCTCCTGCGGCACATGGCCGACAAGCTCCCGCTCTCCCGCTTCCAGCGCGACCTGACGGACTCGACCGTGCTGCGCAACGTGGGCGTCGCGCTCGGCCACTCGCTCCTCGGCTGGATCTCGCTGCGGCAGGGGCTCGCGAAGCTCGCGGTCGACGAGGCGCGCATCGCCGCCGACCTCGACCTGTGCTGGGAAGTCCTCGCCGAGCCGATCCAGACCGTCATGCGGCGCTACGGCGTCCCCCATCCGTACGAGCAGCTCAAGGCGCTGACGCGCGGCAGGAGCGGGATCACCCGCGAGAGCCTGCACGCGTTCGTCGACGGCCTCGCGCTGCCCGCGGACGCGAAGGCGCGCCTCAAGGCGCTGACGCCGCGCGCTTACATCGGGAAGGCGGCCGCGCTGGCGCGGCGCGTGTAGCGGTCGTCCGCCGGCTCAGGTCCGCTGGCGGTGGCTGCGGCGCTCGCGGAGGAACGTCGTGGCCGCGGGGATCAGCGACACGACGACGATGCCGAGGACGATCAGCGTCAGGTTGTGCTTGACCCACGGGATGTTCCCGAAGAGATAGCCCGCGTAGGTCAGCGACCCGATCCACGCGACGGCGCCGACCACGTTGAACGACAGGAACCGGCGGTAGCGCATGCCGGCGACGCCGGCCAGGAACGGCGCGAACGTCCGGATAATGGGCACGAAGCGGCCAATGATAATCGTGACGCCGCCGTACCTGTCGTAGAAGCGCTGCGTGCGGCGCAGGTGCTCCTGCTTGAACCAGCGCGAGTCGGGCTTGTCGAAGACGCGCGGTCCGATGTAGTGGCCGATCGAGTAGTTCACCGTGTCGCCGAGGATCGCCGCCGCCGTGAGCACGACGACGAGCGTGTGGATGTCGAGGTCCGCGGTCGCGACGACCGTCCCGGCGATGAACAGGATCGAGTCGCCGGGCAGGAACGGAAACACGACGAGGCCGGTCTCCGCGAAGATGATCAGGAACAGCAGCGCGTAGATCCAGTTCCCGTACTGCGCGGCGAGCTGCGCGACCGACTGGTCGAGGGCGATCAGCGAGTAGAAGAACGTCGTCAGCATGGGGTCGGATGGGGTCGGACCCCGGCGGACTGGGGCCCTAGGGCAGGATCTTCTCGCCCCCGCCCGCGCGCTCGGGCTTGACGAGGTCTTCGCGCGACACGCCGAGCCACATCACGATCGGGGCCATGACGAGGACCGACGAATAGATGCCGAAGCAGATGCCGATCGTCAGCGCGAGCGCGAAGTGATGCAGCGTTTCGCCGCCGAAGAAGAAGATCGACAGCACCATCATCAGCGTACTGCCGTGCGTGATGATCGTCCGCGAGATCGTCCTCGTGATCGCGTTGTCGATGACGTGCGTGACCGTCGCCTTGCGCATCTTGCGGAAGTTCTCGCGGATCCGGTCGGCGATCACGACCGACTCGTTGACCGAGTAGCCGAGCACGGCGAGCACCGCCGCGAGCACCGGCAGCGAGAATTCCCACTGGAACAGCGCGAAGAAGCCGAGAATGATGATGACGTCGTGCAGGTTCGCGATGATCGCCGCGACCGCGAAGCGCCACTCGAAGCGGAGCGCGAGGTAGCCGACGATGCCGAGCGACACGAGCAGCAGCGCGAGCGCGCCGTTCTCGAAGAGCTCCTTGCCGACCTGCGGCCCGACGAACTCGACGCGCTGCTGCGACGCGGAGGGGTCGTCGGCCTTGAGCACGCCCATCACCTGCTCCGACAGCTGCGCGCTCGAAAG
>DASQBO010000027.1:0-3037 GCA_035635175.1 Casimicrobiaceae bacterium
TCGAGCGTCGCCATGTCGGGCGCCGGCTTGCTCGTCCCCGTCACCTGCAGCTTGGGCGCGAGCCTCCGCACGCGCGCGAGCCGCAGCGCCTGCAGCACGCTGATGTAGCCCCACCCCAGGTCGATCTCGTACCAGCGCGACGAGAATTTCGCCGACGATCCGAAAGCGTGATGGTTGTTGTGCAGCTCCTCGCCGCCGATCAGGATGCCCCAGGGGACGATGTTCGTCGAAGCATCGGCGGTCGCGAAGTCGCGGTAACCCCAGTAGTGGCCGATGCCGTTGATGACGCCCGCCGCCATGATCGGAATCCACGCCATCTGCACGGCCCAGATCGTCGCGCCGAGCGCCCCGAACAGCACGAGGTCGATGGCGAGCATCAGTCCGACGCCTTCCCACGAATAG
Organism: Casimicrobiaceae bacterium; assembly: GCA_035635175.1. Lineage (GTDB taxonomy): Bacteria > Pseudomonadota > Gammaproteobacteria > Burkholderiales > Casimicrobiaceae > CAIWHR01. The sequence goes on from DASQBO010000027.1 coordinate 403, forward strand.
CGCGAATAGACGTTGCGCTCGATCCAGTCGTCGGGCGTGCCCCTGCCGTACCGGTCGAGCGTGTCCCGATTCTTCGCCTCGGCGCGGTAGAGCTCGGCGCCGCGGAAGAACACTTCGCGTATGCCGCGCGTCTGCGGGCTGTGCGGATCCTCGGCGGTCTCGCACTTCGCGTGGTGCTTGCGGTGGATCGCGGTCCACTCCTTGGTGACCATCCCGGTCGTGAGCCACAGCCAGAAGCGGAAGAAGTGGCCGATCGCGGGATGCAGGTCGAGCGCCCGATGCGCCGAGTGGCGATGGAGGTAGATGGTCACGGCGGCGATCGTCACGTGCGTGAGCGCGAGCGTCACGACGACGTAGCCCCACCATGGCAGCGGCATCAGGCCGTGCGCGGCCAGCGACAGCAAATCGAAAGACATGGATGTGAGAGGACGGCCGGCGGCTCGTGACCGCGGGTTCCGGTTTTTTGGGAGGGCGCCATTATACCCGGGCCCCACCTGCCGGCGCAGAACTCCGCAAAAACATAGACTTACCGACGCCCGGATGCCGGACCACGCGAGGGGGCGTCCGTCCGCGGCGAGGCGAGCTCGTCCGCGTTGACGACCCTGACCTCGCGTTGCGGGAAGGGGATCCGGACGCCGTGCTTGCGGAAGGCGGCGAGGATCTCGCGATGGAGCGCGCTCCGAAGGTCGCCCGCGCCCGCTTCCGGGTCGCCGATCCAGACGCCGAGCTCGAGATCGATGCCGTTCTCGCCGAAGCGGAGAACCTGTGCCGACGGCGGCGACGGCGACTTCAGCACGCGAACGTGCCCCTTGCCCGCGGCCAGCATGAGCTCGAGCGCGAGGTCGACGTCGCTGTCGTAGCTCACCGGCACCGTCACGGCGACGCGCGAATTCTTCGACGTGTACGTGTGGTTCAGCACCGTCGTCGTGACCAGCGTCTCGTTCGGCACGATCGCTTCGACGCCGTCGAGGCTCCTCACGACGACGTAGCGTGCCGTCACGCTGCTCACGATGCCGTGGCGGCCGTCGACGGTGATCATGTCGCCCAGCCGGACCGAGCGGTCGAGCAGGATCGTGAAGCCGGCGATGTAGTTGCTCGCGAGCTTCTGCAGCCCGAGGCCGATGCCGACGCCCAGAGCGCCGCCGAACACCGAGAGCAGCGTGAGGTCGATGCCGACCGCCTGCAGCGCGACCAGCAGGGCGACGACGATGAGGAGCGCCTTGATCGACTTGGCGAGGACGACGCGCAGGTTGGCGTTGAGCGATTCCGCGCCGGCGAGCCGCTGCTCGATGAGCCCGGACACCCAGAGCGTGGCCGCGATCGTCACCAGCACGACGACGATGCCCTTCCCGATCTCGAGCAGCGACACGCGGCCTTTCCCGACCGGGAGCTGCATCGCGTCGAGCTCGGCGCCGATCTGCGGCAGCACGTCGAGGAAGTAGAGGACTACGAGCCCCCAGATCGCGAACGAGATCGCGCGCTCGGACGCCGTCATCCACGCGACGTTGCCGAAGAGGCCGCGCAACGCGTAGACCAGGATTCGGATCAAAGCCAGCGCGACGAGGAGCGGCAGCGCGATCGGCAGGAAGAACGGCTCTCCGAACAGCCTGAACACCGCGAGCGATACCGCGACGAGCGCGAGTGCCGCGAGCGGGAAGACGAGGCGGTTGATGCCGCCCAGGCCGACGCGCACGACCTCGGGCGCGTTCTCGCGCGTCAGGTTCACGCGGCGGCCCACGGCCCACGCGGCGGCGAGGCTGCCGCCGACCAGCGCGAGCTCGATCCAGCCCGGCGGCGAGGCGAGCGCGGACTGGAACCGGGACGGATCGATCGCGGTCAGCACTCGGAGAGTCTACTGGATGGCGTCGCGCCGGCCGTCGGCGCCCGTTCTACGCGGGGCGTTCAAGGACCGCGGCGAAGAAGCCGTCGCAGCCGTGCCGGTGCGGGAAAAGCCTGAGATCGACGCCCGTGTCGAGCGCGACGCCCGCGCGCGCGAGCTCCGCCGCGGCGTTGCCGCGCGCGAACGCCGGGTGCGCGGCGAGGAAGCGGGCGACGACCGCGTCGTTCTCGTCGTCGAGCACGCTGCACGTCGCGTAGACGAGCCGGCCGCCGGGCTTCACGAGCGTCGCCGCGGCCGCGAGGATTGCGTCCTGCTTGCGCGCGAGCTCCGCGACCGCCGCTTCCGGCTGCCTCCACTTGAGGTCGGGATTGCGCCGCAGCGTCCCGAAGCCCGTGCAGGGCGCGTCGACCAGCACGCGGTCGAGCTTGCCCGCGAGCCGCTTGATCTTCGCGTCGCGCTCGCCCTCGAGCTGCTGCGGATGGACGTTCGACAGGCCGGAGCGCGCGAGCCGCGGCTTCAGCGCCGCGAGCCGCTTCGCCGAGACGTCGAACGCGTAGAGCCGGCCCTGCGAGCGCATCAGGGCGCCGAGCAGCAGCGTCTTGCCGCCGGCGCCCGCGCAGAAGTCGACCACCATGTCGGACCGGCGGGGCGCCACGACGTAGCCGATCAGCTGGCTGCCCTCGTCCTGCACTTCGAGGCGCCCGTCGGCCAGCCACGGATGCTTCGTGAGCTGCGCGCGTCCGCTCACGCGCAGGCCCAGCGGCGCGTAGGGCGTGGGCGCGACGGCCAGGCCGT
>DASQBO010000028.1:0-1798 GCA_035635175.1 Casimicrobiaceae bacterium
ACCGGCGGCGCCAAGCGGGTGGGCGCCGCGATCTGCCGCTGCCTGCACGCGTCCGGCGCGAACATGATGCTGCACTACCGCGCGTCGGCGGGCGAGGCGCGGCTGCTGCAGGCGGAGCTCAACCGCGCGCGCGCCGATTCCGTCGCGCTGATCCAGGCCGACCTCCTCGAGCTCAAGGCGCTGCCGTCGCTCGTCGAGCAGACGGTGCAGCGCTTCGGGCGCCTCGACGCGCTCGTCAACAACGCGTCGTCGTTCTACGCGTCGCCCGTCGGCGAGATCACGTCCGCCGTCTGGGAGGACCTGATGGGGACCAACCTGCGCGCGCCGCTCTTCCTCGCGCAGGCCGCCGCGCCGGCGCTCAAGCGCGCGCAGGGCGCGGTCGTCAACATCGCCGACATTCACGCCGAGCGGCCGCTCAAGAACTACCTCGTCTACTCGGTAGCAAAGGCGGGCCTCGTCGCGCTCACGCGCTCGCTTGCGCGCGAGCTCGCGCCCGACGTGCGCGTCAACGCGGTCGCCCCGGGCCCGATCCTGTGGCCCGACGACGCGTCGTTCGACGAGGTGTCGCGGCAGCGGATCATCGCGCACACGCTGCTCAAGCGCGAAGGCTCGCCCGACGACATCGCCAGGGCCGTCCGCTTCCTGCTCGCCGAGGCGACCTACGTCACCGGCGAGATGATCCGCGTCGACGGCGGACGGCACGTGGCAATCTAGGAGGCGCCGTGTCCCGCTTCCTCGTCACGCTCGGGATCGTGCTGGTCGTCGCGGGCCTCGCGTGGCCGCTGCTCGCGAAGCTCGGGCTCGGCCGGCTGCCCGGCGACTTCCACGTCGAGCGGGAGGGCTTCTCGTTCTACTTCCCGCTCACGACCGGCCTCGTCGTCTCGGCCGCGATCAGCCTGATCCTGTGGCTGCTGCGCAAGTGAGCCCCTTAGAGGAGCCGGCGATGAGCATGACGATCAGATCGACCGCGTTCGAGCACGACGGCGAGATCCCGTCGCTCTACACCTGCGAGGGGAAGGACCGGTCGCCGCCGCTCGCCTGGAGCGGGGTCCCGCCCGGCACGAGGAGCCTCGCGCTCGTCGTCGACGACCCGGACGCACCCGATCCCGCCGCGCCGAGGATGACGTGGGTGCACTGGGTGCTCTACGACATCCCCGCCGCTTGCGCGGGGCTTCCCGAGGCGGTGCAACCGTCCGCGCTGCCCGCGGGCACGCGCGAAGGCACGAACGACTGGGGCCGCACCGGCTACGGCGGACCCTGCCCGCCGGTCGGACGGCACCGCTACTTCCACAAGCTCTACGCGCTCGACACCGAGCTGCCCGATCTCGGACGCCTGCGCAAGCCGGAGCTCGAAACGGCGATGCGGGGGCACGTCCTCGCGCAGGCCGTCCTGATCGGACACTATCGGAAATCGCGGTAGCTTGCGCCGATCCGGCGAAGGCGAATCGGGTGCGGCGGCGCTCGTCGTCGGCGCCGCCACATCCAGCGCGGGGGGCCCCCGACGTCAACGCGCGCGCTGTCCGTACCGCGGCCCTGGCCCCGCGGAGCCCTGGTCGAGCTTGGCCCGCTGGTCGGGCGTCAACGCGGCGTAGAGCTTCGTGACCGCCTGCGTCACGGCTTCCCGATCGGCCTGATGCTGCTTCATGGCCGCATCGCGCAACGCCAGCCGCTCCGGCGTCGTGCGCGCCGCGGGCTCGCTCTGCATCTTGTCGAACCACGCCAGGCGGTCCTGCGCCTGCTTCTTCGCGCTGTCGGCGAACGATTTCCACGCCGCCTGCTGGTCGTCGGTGATCCCGAG
>DASQBO010000029.1:0-4447 GCA_035635175.1 Casimicrobiaceae bacterium
ATGCTGTCGAACAAGCAGGCGTGGAACACGCTCGCGTGGTTCGCGACGCTGGTCGCGCTCGCCGACGGGCTGAACCGCGTCGGCTTCGTCAAGTGGTTCGCCGAGTCGATCGCCGCCCACATGGGGGGCGTCTCGCCGATGGCGGCGCTGGTCGTGCTGGTCGCCGTGTTCTTCTTCACCCACTATCTCTTCGCCAGCATCACCGCGCACGCGACGGCGCTGCTGCCGGTCATGCTCGCCGTGGGGACGACGATTCCCGGCATGGACATGCCGCTGCTCGCGACGATGCTCGTGCTGACGCTCGGCCTCATGGGAATCCTCACCCCCTACGCGACCGGGCCGAGCCCGATCTACTACGGTAGCGGGTACATTCCGAGCCGCGATTACTGGCGCCTCGGGCTCGTGTTCGGCGTCATCTACCTCGCCGCGCTGATCGTCGTCGGCGTGCCATGGCTCGTCTGGCTCAGGTGACGAACGACGTCCCGGTCCGCGCCGCTCCGGGCGGCACGGTCCGGGCGCCGCTGTCGCTGCAGCAGCGCGTGCGGCGGATCGGGCTCCTCGCGGGCCCCGCCGCCGCCGCGATCGTCTATTTCGCGCTGCCGGCGACCTACCTCGACGCGGCCGGCGCCGCGGTGCCGCTCGCGCACGCGACGCGCGCCACCGTTGCGATGATGGTCTGGATGGCGGCGTGGTGGATGACCGAGGCGGTCGAGATCGAGGTCACTTCGCTGCTGCCGATCGCCGCGTTCCCGCTCTTCGGCGTCATGCCGCTCGCGAAGACGACGGCCAATTACGGCGCCGACGTGATCTATCTCTTCCTCGGCGGCTTCGTGCTCGCCGCCGCGATCCAGCGCTGGGGCCTCGACCGCCGAATCGCGTTCCGCACGCTCGCGATCGTCGGCACCCGGCCGGCGGCGATCGTCGCCGGCGTGATGGGCGCCACCGCGTTCGTGAGCATGTGGGTGTCGAACACCGCGACGGCGGCGATGATGGTGCCGATCGCGCTGTCGATCGTCGACCTCTCGCTCCGGCGGCGGACCGGCCGCACGCTCGCCGAGCACGGCGGCATCCCGCAGGAGGACGTCGACGACCGCAATCTCGCGCTGTCGCTGCTCCTGGGCGTCGCCTACGCGGCGTCGATCGGCGGGCTGGGCACGATCATCGGCTCGCCGCCGAACGGCATCTTCGTGCGCTTCTACGAGCAGACGTACGGGGTCGACATCTCGTTCACGAAGTGGATGCTCGTCGGCGTCCCGGCGATGCTCGCCTTCCTCCCGCTCGCGTGGCTCCTCAACACGCGGCTCCTGTTCCCGACGCGCCTCTCCGAAATCGAGGGCGGGCGGGCGTGGATCGCCGACGAGCTCGCGCGGCTCGGCCCGCTCTGCCGCGGGGAGCGCGTCACGCTCGCCGTGTTCGCCTTCGCGGCTATCGGCTGGATCTTCCGGCCGTTGCTCGCGGACATCGCGATCGGCGGCGCGAAGCCGCTCGCGCAGCTCTCCGACGCGGGCGTAGCGATCCTGGCCGCGCTCGCGCTCTTCATCATTCCGGTGGACCGCGCGAAGGGCACGACCGCCGTCGACTGGGACACCGCCGTCAAGCTGCCGTGGGGCGTGCTCGTTCTCTTCGGCGGCGGCCTGGCGCTCGCCGCGGCGACGGAAGCCAACGGCGTCGGAGCCTTCATCGGCAGCCTGGCTCGCGGCTTCTCCGGCTGGCCGGTGATGGCGGTCGTCGTCGTCGTCGTCGCGCTCATGGTCTTCATGTCCGAGCTCACGTCGAACACGGCGCAGGTCGCGACGATGCTGCCAATCCTGGCCGTGCTGGCGCCCGTGCTGGGCGTGCCGCCCGCGCTGCTCCTGCTCCCGTCGACGATCGCGGCGAGCTGCGCGTTCATGATGCCGGTGGGCACGCCGCCCAATGCGATCGTGTTCGGCACGGGCCTCGTCCGGATGCCGCAGATGATCAAGGCCGGCTTCTGGCTCAACCTCTCGGGGATCGTGCTCATCACGGCGCTCACCTACGCGCTGATCGGGCCGCTGTTCACGCCGACGCATTAGGCGCGCTCAGCGCCGTCGCGCTAGAATCGCGCACCCTGCCGGCCGCGACCCGCGGCCCGGCGATCCCGGAAGTCGTTCATGACCGACCGTCCCGACGGCCCTCCCGGCTTCGACTTCGGGTTCGCGACCGGCGAGCCCGCGAGTCCCGAGCTCGCCGCGCTGCGCGCGCGGATCGCGGCGGCGCACCGCGCCGACGAGGCGGCCACCGTACGCGCGCTGGCCGAGGAGGCGCGGCTCGCGCCAGAAGTCCTCGCGGAGACGCAGGCGTACGCGACGCGCCTCGCGGAGGCCGTCCGCGCCGAGCGCTCGCAGGCGGGCGGGGTCGACGCGCTGATGCTCGAGTTCTCGCTCGACTCGCGCGAAGGCGTGGCACTCATGTGCGTCGCCGAGGCGCTCCTCAGAATACCCGACGCGGCGACCCGCGACCGGCTGATCCGCGACAAGATCGGCGGCGGCGACTGGCGCGCGCACGTCGGCGCCTCGCCGTCGCTCTTCGTCAACGCGGCGGCGTGGGGGCTCCTCGTCACCGGCAAGCTCGTCGACACCCGCAGCGAGGGCGCGCTCGAGCAGGCGCTGGCCTCGCTGCTGCGCAAGGGCGGCGAGCCCCTGATCCGCAAGGGTGTCGACCTCGCGATGCGGCTCCTCGGCCGGCAGTTCGTCACGGGACGCACGATGGACGAGGCGCTCGCGAACGCCCGCGAGCGCGAGGCCAGAGGCTACACCTACTCGTTCGACATGCTGGGCGAAGCCGCGCTGACCGCGGCGGACGCCGACCGTTATTTCGACGCGTACCAGGCGGCGATCCACGCGATCGGGCGCGCCTCGGCCGGACGCGGCGTCGAGGCGGGGCCCGGCGTGTCGGTGAAGCTCTCGGCGCTGCACCCGCGCTACCACCGCGCGAAGCGGGGGCGGGTGATGGCCGAGCTCGGGCCGCGCCTCGCCGAGCTCGCTCGGCTCGCGAAACGCTACGACATCGGGATCGCGATCGACGCGGAGGAGGCGGACCGGCTCGAGCTGTCGCTCGATCTCCTGGCGGAGCTCGCCGCCGATCCGTCGCTCGCGGCCTGGGACGGGCTCGGCTTCGTCGTGCAGTGCTACCAGAAGCGGGCGCGGCCCGCGATCGACTGGATCGTCGCGCTCGCGCGGCAGCACCGGCGGCGGCTGATGCTGCGCCTCGTCAAGGGCGCGTACTGGGACAGCGAGGTCAAGCGCGCGCAAGTCGACGGGATGCCGGGCTATCCGGTGTTCACGCGCAAGGTGCACACCGACGTCGCCTACCTCGCGTGCGCGAAGGCGATGCTCGCCGCGTCCGACGCGCTGTATCCGCAGTTCGCGAGCCACAACGCGTTCACGATCGCCGCGATCCGGACGCTCGCGGGCGATGCGCGCTACGAGTTCCAGTGCCTGCACGGGATGGGCGAGAGCATCTACGACCGGCTGTCCGTCGGCGGCAAGCTCGACCGCGCCTGCCGGATCTACGCCCCCGTCGGCTCGCACGAGACGCTCCTCGCGTACCTCGTGCGGCGGCTCCTCGAGAACGGCGCCAACTCGTCGTTCGTGAACCGCATCGTCGACCCGACGGTGTCGATCGCGTCGCTGGTCGAGGATCCGGTCGCGCTCGTCGCGCGCACGGGCGGCGCGCCGCACGCGAACCTGCCGCCGCCCGCGGCGATCCTGCCGGGGCGGCGGAATTCGAGCGGGCTCGACCTCGCCGACGACGTCGTGCTGCGCGGGCTCGCAGCGGAGCTCGCCGCGGCGCCCGTGCGCATGGACGCGGGGCCGCTCCTCGCGGTAACGGAGACCGCGTCGCCCGCGGCGCCGATCGTGAACCCCGCCGACCGCGACGACCTGGTCGGGCGCGTCGTCGCGACGGCGCCCGCGGACGTCGCGCGGGCGATCGCCGCGGCCGGCGACGCCGGCGCCGCGTGGTCGCGCACGCCGCCCGCGGAGCGTGCGTCGATCCTCGAGCGCGCGGCCGACGCGTTCGAGGCCGAGCGCGCAGTGTTCGTCGCGCTCGCCGTCCGCGAGGCGGGGAAGACCTTCGGGAATGCCGTCGCGGAAGTGCGCGAGGCGGTGGACTTCCTCCGCTACTACGCGATCGGGGCGCGCTCGCTCGGCGACGCGGTCCCGCTCGGCCCGGTCGCCGCGATCTCGCCGTGGAACTTCCCGCTCGCGATCTTCACCGGCCAGGTCGCCGCCGCGCTGGCGGCCGGCAACGCGGTCGTGGCGAAGCCCGCCGAGCAGACGCCGATCATCGCGGCGCAGGCCGTGCGAATGCTGCACGAGGCCGGCGTACCGCTCGAAGCGCTCGCGCTCCTGCCCGGACCGGGCGAGACGATCGGCGCGCGCCTCGTCACCGATCCGCGCATTGCCGGCGTGGCGTTCACCGGCTC
>DASQBO010000030.1:0-9535 GCA_035635175.1 Casimicrobiaceae bacterium
TGGGCGTGCCGTCCTGCTCGATCCGGCCGCGGTTCAGGAGCACGACGCGGTCCGCCATCGACATCGCCTCGACCTGGTCGTGCGTGACGTAGACCATCGTGATGCCGAGCTTGCGCTGCAGCGCGCGGATCTCGCCGCGCATGTCCTGCCGAAGCTGCGCGTCGAGGTTCGACAGCGGCTCGTCCATGAGACAGACCGGGGCCTCGGCGATGAACGCGCGGCCGAGCGCGACGCGCTGCTGCTGCCCCCCCGAGAGCTGCGAGGGCTTGCGCTCGAGGAGTCCCGCGAGACCGAGGAGCTCCGCCGTCCGCGCGAGCCGCCGCGCGATCTCCTCGGGCGCGACCTTGCGCACCTTGAGTCCGAACACGATGTTCTCGGCGACCGACAGGTGAGGGAACAGCGCGTAGGACTGGAACACCATCGCGACGTTGCGTTGCGACGGCGAGAGCGCGGTCACGTCGCGGCCGCCGATCAGGATGCGCCCGCCGTCCGCCTCCTCTAGGCCGGCGATCAGGCGCAGCGTCGTCGACTTGCCGCAGCCCGAAGGCCCGAGCAGAACGTTGAGCGTGCCTTCGTCGAACGCGAAGGTAAGGCCGTCGACGGCGCGCACCTCGCCCTCGGCGGTCGTCCAGTGCTTGCTGACGTTCTCGGCGGCGATGGCCGACACGATGAGGCTCCCCGACGCGGCGTCTTGTGGCGGCCTTGGGCCGCGCGCCGCTGGCGGCATTGCGACGCGGCAGGTCGCGCGCCGGAACGGCAGCGCATGATAGCACCGGCGGGCGAGCCGCCGGCGCGAAAAATCGCGCCCGCTTGCGCTAGCCGAAGAGGCGCGCCAGCGCCGCGCCCGGGTCGTCGGCACGCATGAACGCTTCGCCCACGAGGAACGCGCCGACGCCGTGGCGGCGGAGAAGCGCGACGTCCTCGCGCGAGAGGATCCCGCTTTCCGTGACGACGAGCCGGTCCCCGGGGATGCGCGGCAGGAGGTCGAGCGTCGTCGCGAGCGCGACGTCGAACGTCCTCAGATTGCGGTTGTTGACGCCGACGAGCGGCGTGTCGAGCGCGAGCGCCCGCTCGAGCTCGGCCGCGTCGTGCACCTCCGGCAGCACCGCCATCCCGAGCTCGCGCGCGCGCGCCGCGAACGCCGTGAGCCGCGCGTCGTCGAGCGCGGCGACGATGAGCAGGATCGCGTCGGCGCCGAGCGTCCGCGCCTCGGCGATCTGCCAGTCGTCGACGATGAAGTCCTTGCGCAGCGCGGGGAGCCCGCTCGCGTCGCGCGCGGCCGCGAGGAACTCCGGCGCGCCCTGGAAGTACTCGCGGTCGGTCAGCACCGAGAGGCACGCGGCGCCGCCGCGCGCGTAGCTCGCCGAGATAGCGGCGGGATCGAAGTGCTGCCGCAGCACGCCGCGGCTCGGGCTCGCCTTCTTGATTTCCGCGATCACCGCGGGCGCCCCCGCGTCGATCTTCGCCCGGAGCGCGCCCAGGAAATCGCGGGGCCCGGGCATGGCGCGCGCCAGAGCCTCGAGTGCGCCGGGCGACCGAGCGCGCTTGCCCGCGGCAACCTCCTCGCGCTTGGTCGCGAGGATGCGCGCGAGGATGTCGCTCATCCCTGCGCGGCGAGCTTCTTCGTCAGCGCGACGAACGCGTCGAGCTTCCTGCGCGCGGCGCCGGAGGCGACCGCCTCGCGCGCCCGCTCGATCCCCTCGGCGATCGACGCCGCCGCGTCGGCGGCATAGAGCGCGGTGCCGGCGTTCAGGATCACGATCTCCCGCGGCGTCCCCTCCGTGTTGCCGAGCGCCTCGCGCACCATTTCGCACGACTCCATCGCGTCGGCCACCTTGAGCCCCCGGTTCGACTTCATCGACAGGCCGAAATCCTCGGGGTGGATCTCGTACTCGCGGACCTCGCCCTCCTTGAGCTCCCCCACCATCGTCGCCGCGCCGAGCGAGACCTCGTCCATCCCGTCCTTGCCGTGGACGACGAGGACGTGCCGGCTGCCGAGCCGCTGCAGCACGCGGACCTGGATGCCGACGAGGTCGGGATGGAAGACGCCGAGGAGCTGGTTCGCCGCCCCGGCCGGATTCGTGAGCGGGCCGAGGATGTTGAAGATCGTCCGCACGCCGAGCTCCTTCCGCACGGGCGCCGCGTGCTTCATCGCGCTGTGGTGCGACGGCGCGAACATGAAGCCGACGCCGGTCTCCGCGATGCACAGCGCAACCTGCTCGGGCTTGAGCATGATGTTCGCGCCGAGCGCCTCGAGCACGTCCGCGCTGCCGGATTTCGACGACACCGAGCGGCCGCCGTGCTTCGCGACGCGCGCGCCGGCCGCCGCGGCGACGAACGCCGCCGCGGTCGAGATGTTGAACGTGTGCGATGCGTCGCCGCCGGTGCCGACGATGTCGAGAAGATGCTCGCGGTCGGGAACGTCGACCTTCGTCGCGAACTCGCGCATCACCTGCGCCGCGGCGGCGATCTCCCCCACGGTCTCCTTCTTGACGCGCAGGCCCACCGTGAGCGCGGCGATCATCACGGGTGTGACCTCGCCGCTCATGATCCGGCGCATGATCGACAGCATCTCGTCGGGGAAGATCTCGCGGTGCTCGATCGTTCGCTGCAGCGCGTCGGTAAGCGATATGGGCATGGGCACTCCGGCTATTTGAGAAGCTCGATGCGGTCGCGCGCGAGGTCGATCCGGCAGGCGAGCTGCGCGAGGTCGGCCCGGCTCGGCTCGGGGGACTTGGCGAGGACGTTGGCGTCGGGCTCGCGTGCGCGCACGTAATCGCACTGCGCCTGCTGGTAGAGCGCGAACGCCCGCGAGGACGACGCGAACGCCGCGTATGCGCCCGGCAGCTTCGACGACGCCTCGGCGTCGCGCGCCGCCTTGCCGGCCGCGGCTTCCGCCCGCTTCAGCGCGGCGAGGGTCCGGAGGTCGAGGTCGGAGAGGCACTTGACCACGGCTTCGCGGCCGCCCGCCCCCTTGCACTCCTCCATCGCGCCGGCCCCTGCAGCGAGCGGAGCCAGCGCGGCGAGCGCAACGACGGCCACGCGTCGCGCCCTCATCGCCTTCCCTCCAGGAAATTCGCGAGAAGTGCGTGTCCGTGCTCGGTCAGGATCGCCTCGGGATGGAACTGCACGCCCTCGACCGCGAGGCTCCGATGCCGCACGCCCATGATCTCGCCGTCGTCCGCGGTCGCGGTGATCTCGAGCTCGGCCGGCAGCGAGGCGCGCTCGATCGCGAGCGAATGGTAGCGCGTCGCCGCGAACGGCGAGGGCAACCCCGTGAACACGCCGCGGCCGTCGTGCGCGATCGGCGAAAGCTTGCCGTGCATCACGCGCTGCGCCCGGACGATGCGCCCGCCGAACGCCTGGCCGATCGCCTGGTGGCCGAGGCACACGCCCAGGATCGGAATCCGGCCCGCGAACTCGCGGACGAGCGGGACCGAGATGCCCGCCTCGTTGGGAGTGCACGGCCCCGGTGAGATCACGATCCGCTCGGGCTCCCACGCGGCGACCTCGGAGAGCGTGATGGTGTCGTTGCGGTACACGTGCACGTCGGCGCCGAGCTCGCCCAGGTACTGCACCAGGTTCCAGGTGAAGCTGTCGTAGTTGTCGATCATCAGCAGCATATTGCCGCCTAAGCAGTTGATTCTAAGATGAATCAACCACGGAACGCCGAGTGGGTGCCCCCCGGGATGCCCCGCTTCACGGGCTGCCCGTCGGGAGTCACGGGCGGCAGCGGGTGGTGGTTGTCGGCGCGGCGGGGCTACCGCCAGCGATAGGAGGCCGGGAAGTACGCGTCGGGCATCGCTTGCCGCATGTCCGTGATTCTACCAACGACGAGACGCGCTGTACCGGCAGAAGGGTTGAGTCCAAGATTGCCGCGACGCGTTGGTGCGCGGCTCGAGGCACTCAGGCGGGCTCTCGCTCGCCTACCCAGTCCTTGAGCAAAGTGTAAGTGACGGCGAGCACCACCGGGCCCACGAACAGGCCCACGATGCCGAAGGCGAACAGTCCGCCGAGCACACCCGCGAAGATCAGCAGCAGCGGCAGGTCGGCGCCCATGCGGATGAGCATGGGACGAAGCACGTTGTCCATGCCGCCGACGATGACGGTCCAGACAAGCAAGACGCTCCCCCAAACGGTCTGGTCGGTCCAGAACAGCCAGAACACGGCGGGCGCAAGGACGAGGATCGGCCCCACCTGCGCGATGCACAGAAGCAGAACGACGCCCGTCAGGAGCCCCGCAAAAGGAATGCCGGCCACCACGAGGCCGACGCCCGCGAGCACGGTTTGCGCCAGCGCGGTGACGACCACGCCGAGGGCGACGCCGCGGATCGCCTGACCCGCGAGGACGACGACGCCTTCGCCGCGATCGCCGGCGAGGCGGCGGCCGAAGCGGATCAAGCCCGCTCTCGCCGCTTCGCCCTGCGTGTACATGATCACGGCGATGATGACCGTCAGGAGAAACTGAATGCCCAGCAACCCCACGCCGCCGAGCGCATCGAGCAGCCACTGCACGCCGCCCGCGACATGCGGCGCAAGTCGCGCGGCGAGTCCTTCTCTGCCGGAAGCGGCGACGCCGGTCCACGCGTCATGGAGCTTCGCTCCGACCAGCGGGATGCGCGACAGCCATTCCGGCGGCGGCGGGATGGACGCGGTGGCGAGCGTATTTGTCCAGGCCTTGATCGTGTCCGCATTGTCCACCAGGGTCTGGATCGCCAGCACCAGCGGCACGACGAAGACGAGCACCATCGCGCCGGACATGATCGTCACCGCCAGGGCCCGACTGCGCAGCCGGGCCTGCAACCTCAGCATCAACGGCCAGGTGGCGACGACGATCATCGCCGCCCAGATGATCGACAGCAGGAACGGCCGCAGTATCCAGAACGACGCTCCGATCAGAATGACCATCAGCAACACCGCCAGCACGGTGCGCGTGAGGTCGGTCCGCTGGCTGGTTACGGATGTACTGTCGTTCATCGGGACCTCGCGTGGAACTCGGGTCAGGCCGTCGTCCGTGCAATACCTGATTCCCTTCGCCGTTGGCTCGACCGCTTCGATGCGTCTCGAGGACGATTATTGAGCAGAAGCGGCGCCGCGCACCGAGCAAACCCGCGAGTCGCCTTCCTGCAGGCAATAGAAATTGACCTGCGTCAAATCCTTCTCCGCAAAGCTCCCGCGACGGACGAGAACGCGCGTCTCGAAGCGCGCCGGCCCATGCAGCCGACCGTAGACTCGTTCGCATGTGTCGAACCTGCGGCGAAAGTGCGCAGGTCGCTCGCGCTCAAGCGCTACATGCCCTTCCAACTCCGGGAGATGACGATGGCACGAAGGATGCTGCTGCTCGGGCTGACGGCCATTTCGATTGCGGCACCGGGCGTTCATGCCCAAGCACCATCGGGCGCCGCCGCGCCGGCAGCGAACGCAGTGGATCAGGCCTCGGTTCAAGCTCTCAAGGACATGGGCGCGTACCTGCAGACGCTCAAGCGCTTCCGCGTGTCGACCGAGCTGACCGGCGAGCGCGTTCTGGCCGACGGCCAGAAGCTGCAGCATGAAGCGTCGGCGGACATGGATGTCGAGCGGCCGAACAAGCTGCGCGCCTGGATGCATAGCGCGCGTTCCGATCGCGAGCTGATCTACAACGGCAAGACCGTGACACTCTACACGTCGGCGCAGAAATACTACTCGACGGTCGAGTTCAGCGACACGATCGGCGGATTGATCAACCGGCTGGAAGAGAGGTACGGGGTGCAGATTCCGCTATCGGACCTGTTCCTCTGGGGCACCCCGGATGCTCCGCTCGACAAGATCGAATCGGCGATGAATGCCGGCCAGGATTTCGTCGGCGACGATCTTTGCGACCACTACGCCTTTCGCCAGGCTCAGATCGACTGGCAAATCTGGATCGCCGCCGGCGGCAAGCCTCTGCCCCGGAAGATCGTGATCACCAGTCGCGCTGACGAAGCGCGCCCGCAGTCAGTCTCTCTGATCGACTGGAATCTCAAACCGACCTTCAAGGACACGGTCTTCGCGTTTACGCCGCCCAGGGACGCGAGGAAGATCGAGATCGTTCCGATGAAGGCCAAATAGAGGAGCGCCAGCATGAACGGACCGTTCGGCAAGCTACTTCTGGCATCGCTGGCTGCTCTCGCCCTCGCGAGCTTCGCCACGGCCCCTGTCGCGGAAGCCGCCCGCGGTGGCGGAGGCGGTGGAGGTGGCGGTGCACGCGCCGCAGGCGGAGGGGGCGGCGGCGGTGGCGCGCGCGCTGGCGGCGGAGGTGGCGGTGCCGGCGGCGGCGCCAGACAGGCGCAGGGCAACAACAGTCGCGCCGACGCCCGCACCAACAACGTCCGGAGCGGCAGCGTCAACAACGTCAACGTCGACCGGAACGTCAACGTGAACGTCGAGGACCATGGCGGTTGCTGTGGCGGCTGGGACAATGACTATCATCCGGTCGCGACAGCGGCAGCGGTCAGCGCCACGGTCGCCGTCACTTCCGCCATCGTCGGCTCGATCGTGAACAGCGTGCCGCCAAGCTGCGTGCCGGTGAATTACGGCGGTATGGTCTATCAGCAATGCGGTAGCACGTGGTACGCGCCGCAAGGCTCGCAGTACGTGGTTGTCAGTCCGCCGAATTGAGGTACCGAGTAGGACCGCGAGGCCCGCGAGCGCGGGGCCGCGCTCGCCGCCCGGGCCGACCGCGAGGCGGGAGCCCGCGCTAGTATTTCTTCGGGATTTCGGGTTCGCCCGCGCTACCGCCCGGGATCGCGAACGCGGCGGATCCCGCCGGGCTCGCATAGCGGACCGCGAGCTTCCAGTCGGCTCCCTGTGCCCGCCACACGTCGACGACGAGCATCGGGCCGCCCGCGGCGACCTGCGTGAAGCTCGCGACCGCGACGGCACCAAAGTCGTGCACGGCCATGCGATCGATCTCGCCGCCCGCGTCGCGCGCTCGCAGCACCTCGCGCATCCACTCGGCGCGCGGGACCGGACTCGCCGCCCGCGCGCCGGTGCGCAGCTCGAAGTCGTCGGCCAGGAACGCCCCGAGCGCCGCCGCATCGCCGTTGCGGACCGCGGCACCGAGCGCGGTCTCCTTCTCGAGGAACAGCTTGACGAGCCGAGTGACGGTGGGCACGCGGCCGCCGGTCGGCGGCGCGTCGGCGATCGCCGGCCACGAAGCCAGAAGCAGGACGGGCAGGGCCAGCGCTCCGGCGAGTGTGCGGAGCGCCTGCGCTACGTGCATGCCCTCATGCCTGCGATCGATCCGTCAGAACGACAGCGCGCAGGAGCCCCCCGCCGCGTTGACCCAGTTGCGCTGGATCAGGTAGTCGCGGGCGCCGAGCTTCATGTTGGCCAGCGCCCCGTTGCCCGTCGTGTACGTCGTCCCGAACGTCCACGCGCACTTGTCGGCGTTCTCGGCGCCGCGCCGGTCGTACCAGGCGTTGAGGTCCGGGTCGGTGACGGCCTCCTCGAGCTCGTGCGCCATGACGCTCGCCATGCCGTCGGCGCCGGCGTTCCCGTTCGGACCCGTCGTCTGCGCCTCGCACGCGCTGGGACAGCGATCGGGGTTGCCGACGAACGAGTACTTGATGTCGGCGCCGGCGATCGTGCCGTGCGTGTGCCAGCCGCAGTACTGCGTGCAGAAGCCGGAGGTCTCGTTGACGTCGGCCGAGGTCAGCACGAAGTAAAGCGCGTTCGTGTCCCTAGGCAGCGCGCCGGAGCTTATCGCGCCGGAGACGACGGCCTGGACCGCGGCGTCCGAGAGGGCCGCGCCTTGGGAACCGCTGTCGGTGGTCGAGCCCGCGTAGCGCACGGCATTGGCGACGTGGTTGTTCGAGCCGTCGTAGTACGTGGTGTTGATGTTGTAGTACGGCGACCCACCGATGTTCTGCGCAAGATCGGTGAGGATCGTCGTCGCGGAATTGCCGGACCAGTTGCCGTACCAGATGTAGTACACGTTGGTCGCGCCGAGGAGCAGCGGACCGCCGTGATAGAAGATCCCGTTGCTCGAGGTCTTGCCGGCCTGGCCGGCCTTGGCGCCCGGGGTCACCCGCGGCGGTGCCGGATACGCGCGCTCGCCCCAGCCCTTGCCGGTGGGGACCAGATCCGACTCGTCGGCGTCGGGCGCGAGGACCTGCGCGGCGAAGGCGGTGGATGCGGCGAGACAGAGCAGGCCTGCCGCGCAGGCCGTCGATCGGAGCAGCTTGTGCATGCGGACTCCCTGGTGTCGTGCACGCGATCGCGCACGGAGCTGCGGAACCCCCTTCGCGGAATCGCGGGAAGGCCCGAAGGCCCGCCAATCTGGCACAAGGGTCCGCCGCCCGGCAATCGAGCGCCGACGAACGGCCGATCCCGGCGAACATTCGACGACGCGAGCTCCCTGGCTACGGCTGCCTCGGCGCTCGCCGGAGCGGCTCCGTGCTTACCCCGGCGCGCGCCGCGCGATCACGAGCGGACGTTGCGGATCGCAATCAGCTTCGAAAGACCGAGCAGATTGACCTCGCGCACGGACTCGACGCGCCAGTCGTAGCGCGAGATCTCCGCGCGGAGCGAGAACTCGGAGCGGAAGCCGACGCGGCCGGCGAGCGGCCGCACTGCGCGCTCGAGCAGCCACCAGAAGCGGGAGCCGCTGAAGTGGTTCACGATCAGGATCGTGCCGCCCTTGCGGCAGACGCGCCGAATCTCGGCCACGAGCCGGCGCGGGTTCGGCGTCACCGAGAGCACATAGGGCACGGTCACGCAGTCGAAGGCGCCGTCGGGAAACGTGAGCGCCTCGGCGTCCATCACCTCGAGCCGGATGCTGCGCCCCGGAAGCGCGTGCGCACGCGCGCGCGCCTTCGCGAGCATCGGCTCCGAGAGATCGACGCCGACTACGGACGTCGCCGCGGGGTAGCGCGCGAGCATGAGGCCCGTGCCGATCCCGACTTCGAGGAGCGTCGCCGGCGCCACCTGCGCGACAGCCTCGGCGAGCGCGCGCCGCCCGGGATCGAGGACGCCGCCGAAGACGCGGTCGTACACCGGCGCGTAGCGCTGGTACGCGCGCACCACCGCGTCGCGCGATACCGGGACGAGCCCGCGCAGCGGCGCGGCGCGCCGGGCGGGCGCCGCGACGTCCGTGGCCGCGACGTCCGTGGCCGCGTCGTCGCGGGCGCTGCCGTGCGGAGGGCGGCCGTCGTTCATGCGTCGAGCCCCTGCTGCACCATGTCCGCTGCACGCAGCACCGCGCGCGCCTTGTTCTGCGTCTCCTGCCACTCCGATTCCGGGACCGAGTCGTGCACGATGCCTGCTCCCGCCTGCACGTGCAGCATCCCGTCGCGGACCACGGCGGTGCGGATCGCGATCGCCGTGTCCATGTCATCCTGAAAGCTCACGTAGCCGACGGCACCCGCGTAGGCGCCGCGGCGCACGGGCTCGAGCTCGTCGATGATCTCCATCGCCCGAACCTTGGGCGCGCCGCTCACCGTGCCCGCGGGAAACGACGCGCGCAGCACGTCGATCGACGTCAATCCCGGCTTCAGCGTTCCCTCGATGTTCGAGA
>DASQBO010000031.1:0-7031 GCA_035635175.1 Casimicrobiaceae bacterium
GAACTGCGAGACCTACGAGGACGACGACGGGCGCGTGTTCGTCGAGGCGCTGCGGACGATCCGCGCGGGCGAGGAGCTGACGTACGACTACCAGCTCTCGTACGACGGCCGCATCGGCCCGCGCGTGCGCGCGGCGTACGCCTGCCGCTGCGGCGCACCGGCGTGCCGCGGCACGATGCTGACGCGGGCGCGGCGCCGCCGCTAGGCCCGACGCGGAATGGCCCGCAAGCGCCCGCTGCGCTCGGCCGGAACGGTCGTCGTCTGCGAGCACACCTCGAAGGTGCTCGCCGACAATCCGCTCGGCGATCCCCACGTGCGCAAGCTCGCCGTGTGGCTGCCGCCGCAGTACGACGAGGCGTCCGACGCCGGACGCGGCCGGCGCTTTCCCGTGCTCTACGATCTCGTCGGCTTCACGGGATCGGGTCTCGCGCACGTGGGATGGAAGCCTTTCGGCGACAACGTCGCGGAGCGCGCGGCGCGGCTCGTCCACGAGCGGAAGATGGGGCCGGCGATCCTCGTGTTCCCGGACTGCTTCACCTGCCTCGGCGGGAACCAGTACGTCAACTCGCCCGCGATCGGCAACTACGCGGATTACCTGACCCGGGAGATCATCCCGTTCGTCGACCGGGAGTTCCGCACGCTCCCGGACCGCGCCCACCGCGGCTGCTTCGGCAAGTCGTCCGGCGGCTACGGCGCGATCATCCACGGCATGAGGTATCCGCAGCACTGGGGCGCGATCGCCGACCACTCGGGCGACGCGTACTTCGACTTCGTCTACCGCCACGACTGGCCGAACACGTTGAACGAGCTCGCCAAGTACCGCGAGCCGAAGCGCCGTGCCGGCGCCTACGACGCGCTCGCCGAGGCGTCGCGCAACGGGCTCGCCCGGGGCGATGACGACGGCCGCGTCAGGCGTTTCCTCGCCGCGATGTGGGGCAAGGAGAAGCTCACGCAGGCGGAAGGGCACGCGATCATGAACGTGTGCATGGCGGCGACCTACGACCCGGACCCGCGGGCGCCGCTTCGCTTCCGCCTCCCCTTCCATCTCGAGACGGGCGAGCTGATCGCGGCGCGCTGGAAGCGGTGGCTGCGGCACGACCCGATCCACCTCGTCCGGCGCCACGCGCGGGAACTGCGGTCGCTCCGCGGCATCTACATCGATTGCGGCTGGCGCGATCAGTACCACATCCACTACGGCACGCGGATCCTCTCGCAGCGGCTCGCCGCGGCCGGCATCCGCCACACGTACGAGGAGTTCGACGACAACCACTCGGACATCGACTACCGGATGAACGTGAGCCTGCCCTTCCTGTACCACGCGCTCAAGCCCTGAGCGCACTGGCCCGCGTCAGGAGACCGATCATGCGCCAGGACGACATGCGTGAAAGCGAGAACGTCGAGGATCGCACCGGAGTGGGCCCGGCCGGCGGCGGCTTTCCCATCGGAGGCGGCGGCCTCAGGCTCGGTGGCGGTGCGCTGGTCGTGATCGTCATCGTGAGCCTGCTCTTCGGGGTGAATCCGCTGTCGCTCCTCGGGGGTCTCGAGTCCGGGGCGCCGCCGCCTCCGGAGCAGCCCGCCCCGGGCTACGGGCCGCAGCGCGCGCCGCCCGCCGCGCAGGACCCGGCAAAGCGGACCGCGGCCCGGGTGCTGGGCGACACCGAGGACGTCTGGGGCGCCGTCTTCAGGACGCTCGGGAGCACCTACCAGCCGCCGACCCTCGTGCTGTTTCCGGGTCGCGTCCGCTCCGCGTGCGGGATCGCGAGCGAGGCCGCGGGACCGTTCTATTGCCCCGGCGATCAGCGTCTGTACCTCGACACGACGTTCTTCGACGAGCTGGCGCAACGGTTCCGCGCGCCGGGCGACTTCGCTCAGGCTTACGTGATTGCGCACGAGGTCGGCCACCACGTCCAGAAGCTGACCGGCACGATGGACAAGGTGGACTCGCTTCGGCAGCGCGCCGGCGAGCGCGGCAGCAATGCGCTCTCGGTGCGGCTCGAGCTGCAGGCGGACTGCTACGCCGGCGTCTGGGGCTATTTCGCGCAGAAGCGCAACCTGCTCGACCCGGGCGACATCGAGGAGGGCCTCGCGGCCGCGGCCGCCGTCGGCGACGACCGGATCCAGCGGCAGACGCAGGGCTACGTCGTGCCCGACTCGTTCACGCACGGCTCGGCCGCGCAGCGCCAGTACTGGTTCAAGGCCGGCCTAGCGAGCGGCGACGTGCGCAAGTGCGACACGTTCGCCCAGCGCGAGCCCTGACCCAGGAACCTCCGCACAAGACGGAGGTCGAGCTCGTCGAGCTCGGGCTCGCCGCGATCGGCACGCTGCTCGGCCGCTGAGTCAGGGGCGCAACTGGCCCCGGGCAAGCGGGACGAAGTAAAATCCGATTCTTCATTGTGCCAGGAGGTCTTGCCATGCCTTCCGTTCGTCCGCTCGTCTCCACCCTAGTTCTCGCCCTCGTCCTTGCCGCCGCGGGCGTCGCACAGGCGCAGACGACGGCGCCCGCCACCCCCACCGTCACTCCAGCGCCCAACTGCGACAAGCCGGGAGACGCCCCCGCGACGAGCTCGAGCGAGCTCGGCAAGGCCGCCAACGAGCAAAAGCGGGCCAAATGGACGACCGGGATGAAGGCCTATCTCGACTGCCTCAAGCAGTTCGTCGAAGAGCAGCAGGCGGCGAGCTCGTCGCACGCCAAGGCCGCGAACGCCGCCGTCGAGGAGTACAACAAGGCGATCAAGGTCTACAACGACACGATCGCCGCGCAGCCGCAATAGTCGCGCCGCCGGGCCGAATCCGGGAGCCCATGCCGTCCGCACCGACGCCGCTGCCCGCCCGTCACGCGCCCACCGCCGAGACCGCGCACGCGATCGCCGTCGCGCTGGTCGAAGGCTTCAACCGGCACTACGCGCTGTTCCGAGAGTGCGCGCGCGCGGCGCGCCGCCACTTCGACGCCGGCAACTGGCTCGCGATCCAGCACGTCGGCCGCGACCGGATCGATTTCTACGACCGGCGCGTCCAGGAGACCGCCGACCGGGTGCTGCGCGAGTTCAGGAGCGCGGGGCTCGACACGGACTCGCTGTGGGAGCAGGTCAAGCTCCACTTCATCGGGCTCCTGATCGATCACAAGCAGCCCGAGTGCGCCGAGACCTTCTTCAACTCGGTGTCGGTCAAGGTCCTGCACCGCGTCTACTTCCACAACAAGTTCATCTTCGTCCGGCCGGCGATCTCGACGGAGCACATCGACGCCGACCCCCCGTCCTACCGGAGCTACTATCCGCTGCAGGCCGGGCTCCGCAACGCGCTCGTCGACATTGTCCTCGACTTCCGCTTCGAGCGCCGCTTCGCGGACTTCGGCCGCGACCTGCGCAACGTGCTCGCTGCGCTTCGTCGCCGCTTCCCGCGGCCGTTCCGGCTCGAGGCGAACCACCAGATCCAGGTGCTGTCGTCGCCGTTCATCCGCAATCAGACGGCCTACATCGTCGGCCGCATCGTCAACGGCGTCTCCACGTACCCGTTCGTGGTCCCGGTCAAGCACGACGCGCAGGGCAAGCTGTACTTCGACGCGCTGCTCATGGACGAGGCCGACCTCGCGATCCTGTTCTCGGCGAACCGCACGTACTTCCTGGTCGACATGGAGGTCCCCTCGGCGTACGTCGACTTCCTCCGCGCGATGCTGCCCGAAAAGAGCGCGGCCGAGCTCTACACGATGGTCGGCCTGCAGAAGGGCGGCAAGAATCTCTTCTACCGGGATTTCCTCCACCACCTCAAGCACTCGCGCGACCAGTTCATCGTGGCCCCGGGCATCAAGGGGCTCGTGATGACGGTGTTCACGCTGCCCTCGTACCCGTACGTGTTCAAGGTGATCCGCGACCGCATTGCGGCGTCGAAGGACACCGACCGGCAGCGGGTGAAGCAGAAGTACACGCTCGTGAAGCACCACGACCGCGTCGGCCGGATGACCGACGTGCTCGAATACTCCGACGTCGCGTTCCCGCGCGCGCGGTTCTCCGACGCTCTGATCGAGGAGCTCACCGCGGTCGCCCCGTCCGTGATCGAGTTCGACGGCGACCACCTGATCGTCAAGCACCTCTACATCGAGCGGCGGATGACGCCGTTGAACCTCTACCTCGAGCGCGCCGACGACGCGCAGCGCGCGCACGCGATGCACGAGTACGGCAACGCGCTGCGCGAGCTCGCCGCCGCCAACATCTTCGCGGGCGACCTGCTGTTCAAGAACTTCGGCGTCACCCGCTTCGGCCGCGTCGTCTTCTACGACTACGACGAGATCGAGTACCTCGTCGACTGCTACTTCAGGAAGATCCCGCCGATGCCGCCCGGCTGGGACGAGATGTCGGGCGACGTCTGGTATCCCGTGGGGCCGCACGACGTGTTTCCCGAGGAGTTCGAGACGTTCCTCCTCACCGATCCGAAGACGCGCGAGTGCTTCCGCCGGTTCCACGCGGACCTGCTCGATCCCGCGTGGTGGCAGGCGATGCAGCGGGAGATCCGCACCGGTCGCCTTCTCGAAGTGCTGTCGTATCCCGGCGCCGTCCGTTTCGCGCACTGACGGCGCGACGAGACTGTAGCGGACAACTCGTTCGCATGCCGTTGGCATGAATGCCGTTTGGCGGATGCCGCCCGCCAACCCGCGTGCACAGCCCCACGGCGGCGCCCGCCGCGTCGATACTGGCGGCGCCCGGGCGTCCTGGCCGGGCCGATACAACGAAAAGTCGCCGTCACGGCGAATGAGGACGGGGGGATGTTCGTCAGCGCGTTCGATCTGTTCCGCATCGGACCCGGGCCGTCCTCGGCGCACACGACCGGACCGATGCGCGCGGCGCGGCGCTTCGTGCACGCGCTCGAGGCGGATGGCGTCCTCCTGCAGACGCGGCGCATTGCGGTCGAGCTGTACGGTTCAGTCGCGTGCACGGGACGCGATCACGGCACCGATCGCGCGATCCTCTCCGGGCTCGCCGGCGACGCGCCCGAAGCGATCGAACCGCGCGCCCTCGCCGCGCGCGCAGCGCGCATCCGCGCGGAGGGCCAGCTCACCCTGAACGGCAGGTCGCGGATCGCGTTCGATCCGGCGGCCGACGTCGTTTTCCACGTCGACAAGTCGTTCGCGCATCACGCCAATGCGCTGCATTTCAGCGCACGCGACGGCCGCGGCGAGACGCTCGCGACGCGACTCTACGTCTCGGCCGGCGACGGCGAGCTGATCGCCGAGGACGAGACACCGGCGGCGCGGGCCGCGATCCGCGTGCCCTATCCGTTCGCGAGCGCCCCCGAGCTGCTCGCGCAGGGCCAGGCGCGCGGCAAGAAGATCGCCGACATGGCGCGCGTCAACGAGCAGGCGCTGCGCAGCCCCGGCGAAGTGCGCGCGGGCCTGCTGCAGTTCGCCGCGACGATGCGCAAAGCCGTCGAGCGCGGGCTCGCGACCGACGAGATCCTCCCGGGAGGCACCGGTCGCGCGCGCCGCGCGGCGACGCAGGCGGCGGCGATCGCCGGCACCGACCCCTCGCTGCCGGCCTGGGCCGCGGTCTACGCGACGGCCGTCGCCGAGGAGAACGCGGCGGGCGGCCGCGTCGTGTCCGCGCCGTCGAACGGATCCGCCGGGCCGGTCGCCGCGGTGCTTCACCAGTGGCGCTCGACGGAACCGCTGGCGGGTGAGGAGGGATCGGTCACGTTTCTGCTCGCTGCGGCGGCCGTGGGCCAGCTCCTTCGCGCCGGCGGAGTGAGACACGCGGGGTGCCAGGGCGAGATCGGAATCGCGAGCGCGATGGCCGCGGCGGGCCTCGCCGCGGTGCAAAGCGGCAGCAACCGGCAGGTCCTGCACGCCGCGGAGCGGGCGCTCGAGCCGTTCGTGGGGCTAGCCTGCGATCCCGTCGGCGGGCTCGTGCAGGATCCGTGCATCGCGCGCAACGCCGCGGCCGCCGCGCACGCGGTCGGGGCGGCGCGCTTCGCGCTGCGCCTGCCGAACCCGCCCGTGGCGCTCGACGCCTCGATCCGCGCGATGACCGAGACGGGGCGCGAAATGACCGCGCGCTACAAGGAAAGCTCGCTCGGCGGCCTCGCCGTCAACGTCGTCGACTGCTGAGCCTGCGCGGCCTCATGCTATCCTCGGCGCGACACCCGCCGGAACGCCCGCATGCGCTCGTCCCAAGTCCCGCCGCTCGCCCCCGTCGCGCTCGCGTGCATCGCCGCCGCGCTCCTCGCCGCGGGCTGCGCCGACAAGCCTTCCAAGGAAGAGCAGGAGGCCGCGCGCAACACGTTCACCTGCCAGCTTAGGGGTGAGCGCCTGGTGGTGCGCTTCGACGCGGGCGAAGCCCGGATGCTGATGCCGGGAGGCGAACGCGTCGTCCTCTACCAGCTGCCGACGGCGTCGGGCGTCCGCTACTCGAACGGCACGCTCGAGCTGCGAGGCAAGGGCACGGAGCTGCAGCTCATCGGCGACGGCACCGCGGTGCCGCTCGTCGACTGCCAGCCCTACGCGGTGCCGAAGCCGGGCTGATCACGCGCCGGGTCACTTCGGCGGCGCGTCGAAGTCGACGTACGCCCACGTCTGCGACCGGATCGGGTGCGGCTTGTAGTGCTTGATCCAGGGCTGCAGCAATTGGTCCTCGATGAGGTGATAGCCCATCCGCCACGGCGCGTAGACGAGCATGACCTCGGTCATCCGGTCGAAGAGCTTCGTGCGCTCCGGCGAGTCGGGCAGTGCGCGCGCCTGCTCGTAGAGCCGGTTGAACTCGGGCAGGTCGAACCGCGCGTTGTTTTCGGGACCCGAGGGGCCGTAGAGGAGCTGCATGAAGTTCTCCGCGTCCGGATAGTCGGCGTTCCAGCCGTCGCCGCGCATCGGGATCTTGCCCTGCCGCGCCATCTTGCGCAGTTCCGGTAGACGATCCTTCTTGAACGCGACCTTCACTCCGATCGCGTCCATGTTCTTCTTCCACAGCTCGTCTCCCTGGCGGGCGGTCGAGTTCGGCGTCGACCAGCGTTCGAGCACGAGCGGCTTGCCGTCGGGCGTCTCGCGGTAG
>DASQBO010000032.1:0-29379 GCA_035635175.1 Casimicrobiaceae bacterium
GCAGCGCCGTGTTCGCCGCGAGGAGCGCGCGAGAGACGTCGGCCGCGGCAAGGCCCGCCCGGTTGAGCTTGTCGATGTCGAGCCGCACCTGCAGCGTCCGGCCGGGCCCGCCGATCGTCGTCACCTCGCGCGTGCCGGGCACGCGTTTCAGCTCCGCCTCGACCGCGTGCGCGACGCGCTCGAGCTCGAAGGCGCCGCGCGTATCGTCGCGCGTCCACAGCGCGATCGCGACGATCGGCACGTCGTCGATGCCCTTCGGCTTGACCAGCGGCTCGCCGACGCCGAGCTCCTGCGGCAGCCAGTCCTTGTGCGACAGGATCGTGTCGTAAAGGCGCACGATCGCCTCGTTGCGCTTGACGCCGACCTTGTACTGGACCGTGACCATCGCCTCGCCGGGACGCGCGACCGACCAGACGTGCTCGAGGCCCTGGATCTGCGAAAGGACCTGCTCGGCGGGGATCGCAACCAGTTGCTCGACGTCGGCGGTGGATGCCCCCGGGAAGGGGACGAACACGTTCGCCATCGTGACGTCGATCTGCGGCTCCTCCTCGCGCGGCGTCACCACGACCGCGAAGAGGCCGAGCAGGAGCAGGACGAGCGCGACCAGCGGCGTGAGCTGCGAGCCGAGGAAGAAGCGGGCGATGCGGCCGGAGAGGCCGAGCGGGGCGGCGTCGGTCATCGGGCCCGCGACGTCACTTCGCTTCGAGCTTCGCGACGCCGTGCGCGCTCATTGCGGATTGCCCGCTGCGGACGCGGTCGCCCGCGCGGAGCCATCCCCTGGGCCGCCGGCATCGCGCCGGGGCCCGCGCCGAGAACGACGACGTGCGCCATGAACGCTCTCGCTTCGTGGTGTGAGCCCGCGCGGGCGGGGCGTCAGCGCGCCGCGACCGCAGGCGCCATGCCGGCCTGCACGGGATTCGCGGCGATCCGCTCGCCGGCGGACAGCCCGGCGAGAATCTCGACCTGCCGGTCGCCGAGGCTCTCGCCGACGCGGACCTGGCGCAGCTGCGGCCGGCCGTCGCGGTCGACGACGTACACGGCCGTCACCTCGCCGCGCTTGAGGAGCGCCGTCGCCGGAACCGCGATCGCGCGCGCGGTGCCGGTCGCGAAGTACGCACGCGCGAATTGCCCGGGCAGGAGCTTCTCGCCCTCCGGCAGGTCGAGGCGCACGCGAGCGGTGTGCGTGCGCGCGTCGGCGAGCGGGATGATCGTGACCTTCGTCGCGGTGAGCGTCCGGTCGATGGCGGCGATCTCGACGCGCACCGGCGCATCGAGCTTGATCGTCGCGAGCGCCGCCTGCGGCACCGTCGCCGCGACGCGCAGCTCGCGCGGGTCGAAGATCGTGAGGAGCGGCTTGCCCGGCTGCGCCATGTCGCCGAGCTCCGCCTGCGTTGCGCCGATCACGCCCGCGTAGGGCGCGACGATCGTCGTGAACGACTGCGCGGCGACCGCCTGGCCCTCGTTCGCGACCACCGCGGCCAGCTGCGCCTGCGCCGCCTTGTACTCCGCTTCCGCCTGGTCGAGCGCCGCCTGGCTCACGAACTTCTGCGCGAGGAGATCGCGGTTGCGCTCGTACTTGCGTTTCGCGTTCGCAAGGTTCGCCTGCGCCTCGGCGACCTGCGAGCGGCTCGCGGCGACGGCCTGGTCGGCCGTGCGCGCGTCGATCCGCGCCAGCACCTGGCCGGCGCGCACCGTGTCGCCCGCCTTGACGTCGAGCGCGACGATGCGGCCCGCGACCTGGGCGCCGAGCGTCGTCTGCCGGACGGCTTCGACCACGCCTTCGGCCGCGACCGTCACCGGCCAGTCGCGGGCGGCGACCTCGATCACCGCCCCGACGGCGTTGCCTCGCGGCTCCGGGGTGGCAGCGCTCGTGCCGTGCGCGAGAGACGCGGCGAGCGCTGCGGTGAGTACCGCGGTCCAGCGGCGGCTCATCGCGTCACGACTCGCCGCCGGTGCGGATGTGAAAGGGCAGATACGCCGGGCAGAAGCGAAACACGCCCGTCGCGATCAGGGGAATGCCGAGAAGGCCCCACCACCGGACGTCGCCCTGCCCGAAGATCGTCCAGGCGAGGAGCGCAAGCCCGGCGACGACGCGCACCGCGCGATCGATCCCGCCCACGTTGTGTTGCATGACGCCCTCCTGCTCGGATGAAAGGTACGAGCGAAGGATAGGCTCTCCGGGCACGCGAATATGTGACCTGGATCACATGGTGCGCGAAGGTTCCGGCGACGGCGACGCGCCGCGCGCCCTGCGCGGACGCGGGGGCTCAGCCGCGCGGCTGCCAGCCCGCGAATCGTCGCTCGAGCTTCCCCATCCCCCAACCGGCGAAGACGAGGAAGGCGACGAACGCGAATACGAACCAGCCCATGCCAAGTCCGGTGACCGAGGGCAGCGTCATCTCGCCCTCGGCGTTCGCCTGGATCCAGCCGTCGATGCCGGGCGTTAGCTCGACGTAGGCGAGCACGCCGGCCAGCATCCCCAGCGCGAACGCGAGCCCGTCCTTCTTGCCGGTGGCGATCGCCGCGATCGACGTGCCGGGGCAGTAGCCGCCGACGATGAAGCCCGCGCCGAAGACGAGGCCTCCGAGCGCCTGCGCTGCGAGGCTCGTCGGCTCGACGTAGAGCTCTGCCAAGTCGAGCGCCCCGGCCGCCGAGAGGAGGAACAGCCCCGCCATCGCGGTGACGATCGCGGTGAACATGACTTTCACGACCGCCATGTCGTAGAGATAGAACACCGCCGTCAGCTTGCGCGCGCTGCCGAAGCCCGCGCGCTCGAGGCAGAAGCCGAAGCCCATGCCCAGCAGGTACGCGAGAGCGAGGTCGACGCCGACGGTGAATTCGATCGAGGACGAGAGGGGAAGCGTCATAGCCATTCCTTGCGGACGAACCACGCGAGGGCGTACGCGCTCGCGAACACCGCCAGCATGAAGACGAGGCTTCCGACGTTTAGGATCGCGCCGCCGGTGAGCGCCTGGCCGCTCGTGCAGCCTTTCGCGATCTTCGCGCCGTAAGCGGCGATGAAGCCGCCGGCGAACGCGAGCACGAGGCGGCGGTGGTCCGACACCTGCGGGCCGCGCTCGACGGTCACGCGGAACCGGCGGCCGAGCATCCCCGAGACGAGCGCGCCGACGAAGGCGCCTGCGACGAGGAACAGCGTCCAGGACAGCAGCGGCGATCCGTCGTTGAAGTACTTGGCGAGCGCGGGGCTCGCTGCGGCGTGCTCGGGCGCCACGTGCGCGACGAGCCACGCGTCGATCGCGCCGAATGCGGCCGTCGCGCCCAGTCCGCGCCCGGTGACCGCGTAGGTCGCGAGAAGCACGAGGCCGAGCAGCACGCCGACCGCGTAGGGATTCCAGAAGGGTTTCGCGCCGGCATTCGCGCCGCTCCGCGGCTCGCGCCGCGCCTGCTCACCGGTGAGGATGGCGTCCATGTGCGATCATCTCCGTTCGCGCGGGGGCGGCCTCCCCTCCCCCGCCTCGATGCGATCTCTCGATGCCAAGACTCGACCTCCCGGCCGCCGCTGAATGTGACCTGAGTCACACAGTGCCGCGCGGACACGGCCCTCGCGCATGCCGTTTGATCCAGGCCAAGGTTTGCGCCGCCGTGCTCGGCGCGCTGCTCGCGGCGGCCGTCGCGATCGGGACAGGAGCCGCGTGGGCCGCGGAAGAGCCGGCGGCGCTCGCTCCCGTTCTCGACGGCATGGGACCCGACCGCGGGCCGGTCGCGAGCCGCGTTCCCGCCGCGCAGCGGTGGTTCCACCAGGGGGTGACGCTCGTCTGGGGCTTCAACCCCAACGAGGCGGCGCGTGCGTTCGAGGCGGCGGCGGCGGCGGACCCGGGCTGTGCACTGTGCTGGTGGGGGCTCGCCTGGTCGCTCGGGCCGAACATCAATACGGACATGGATCCCGTCAACGCGGAGCGGGTGCACGCGGCGCTGGCGCGTGCGCACGCGCTGATGCCGAAGGCCACGCGCCGGACGGCGGCGCTGATCGGTGCGCTGTCGACGCGCCATCTGGCCGATGGCGTCGTGGCAGCCGTCGACGAGGAGGCATACGCGGAGCGCATGCGCCTGCTCGCTCGGTCGTTCCCGCGCGACGCCGAGATCGCGGTGCTCGCCGCCGAGGCGCAGCTCAACCTCCATCCTTACGACTGGTGGGAGCAGGACGGCAGCCCGAAGCCGTGGACGCCCGCGACCCGGGCGCTGCTGGCGCGCGCGCTCGCGCTCGACAAGGACCATCCCGGCGCCAATCACTACTGGATCCACCTGCTCGAATCCTCGCCCGACCCCGGCGCGGCGCGCGCGAGCGCGGAGCGGTTGCGCACCGCGGTGCCGGGCTCCGGGCACCTGCTGCACATGCCCGCGCACATCGACCTCCGCACCGGGCATTACGCAGACGCGGTGGCGGCCAACGAGCGCGCCATCGCGGCGGACGCGCATTACCTCGCGCAGGTCGACGCGCAAGGCGCCTACCGCGTCGGCTACGTCGCGCACAACCACCACTTCCTGTGGGCCGCGGCGGCGATGGACGGCCAGAGCGCGAAGGCAATCGCGGCGGCGCGCGCAGCCTATCCCGCGGCGTGCGGGCCGAAGCCCGGCGACCGTCGCATCGGCATCCTGCAGGAGTACTACGTGCTGCCGCTCTTCGCGCTCGTGCGCTTCGCGCGCTGGAAGGAGATCCTCGAGGAGACGCTCCCGCCCGACGTCGCGGAGCCCTACCCGCTCGCCGTCTGGCATTACGCGCGCGGCACGGCGTTGGCTCGAACCGGACGCGTCGCCGACGCGCGCAAGGAGCTGAAGCGGGTCGAGGCTGCCCTCGAAGATCCCGCGCTCGAGCGCGCGAGCATCAAGAACATCAACCCCGCGAAGTCGCTCGTCCGCATTGCGGCTCTGACGCTCACGGCCGGCATCGCATCGGCGGAAGGGCGCGCCGCCGACGCGATCGCGCCGCTCACGGAAGCGGTCGCGATCGAGGACGCGCTCGCCTACGACGAACCTCACCTCTGGCTCGCACCGACGCGGCACGCGCTCGGGGCTGCGCTGCTAGCCGCGGATCGTCCGCGCGAGGCGGAGAAGGTCTACCGCGAGGATCTCGTGCGCTACCCCGACAACGGCTGGTCGCTCGCCAGGCTCGCGGACGCGCAGCGAAAGCAGGGAAAGGCGGACGCGGCGAAGGCGACGCAGGCGCGGTTCGAGGCGGCGTGGCGCCGCGCCGATTTCGCGCTCCCGGGATCGCGGGGGTAGCCGTCGCGACGGCGCGGAGCCGGCCGTTGCCCGCATGGCGCACGCGGGAGCCTCTTGACCTGCGTCAACCCGGCCCGGCAACGGGATTCGACAATCGGGCATCGGCGGCGCTCTCGCCATCGCGGAGCGCTGCCGTATACCCCAATCCTGAGGAGAATCCCATGCGCAGCAGGTCTAGCCGGCGTGCCTTCGTCGCTGCCGCAACCGCATTGCTGGTGGGTGGCGCGGCGCTCGTCGTCTCGCCATTGGCGGCGGCGGCCGCCGACGGCACGATCTCGATCGAGATCTACAAGGCCGGCTTCATCGCCGGCGTGTCCGGCGGCAGCGGCACGCTGACCTACAAGGGCAAGAAGTATCCGCTGTCGATCGGCGGCGTCAGCCTGGGCGCCACGATCGGCGCATCGAAGGCGGAGCTCGTCGGCGAGGTCTACAACCTGAAGCAGGTCGCGGACATCGCGGGCACCTACAGCGCCGGCCAGGCGGGCTACGCGGTCGCCGGCGGCGACAAGGTCGCCGATCTCAAGAACAGCAAGGGCGTGCAGCTCAAGGTCAAGGGCAAGCAGATCGGCCTTTCCTTCGAGCTCGATCTCTCCGGGCTCCAGGTCGACCTCAAGAAGTAGCGCACCAGCGCCTCGGTCCGCGCCGCGGTTCGGGCGCGGTGCGGATCGGGAATCCTGCGCGGAGGCGCGGGTTCGACCTCCGCTGCGCCTGCCCGTGCAGCGGCAAACGGAATTCCCCGAGCCCGCCTGCCACGTCCGCTCCCGCTCGAAGCCCCGATCCGCGACGTCGCGCGGATGGTTTCGCTGCGACATCTCGCCGCATGCCGGCCATGCATTCATTGCGCTAGCGCAAACATCGGCGAGTGCATCCGCGCTGTGTGACCTGCGTCACATTGCGTGTCCCGCGGCGCGCGATCCAATGTCGCCATCGACAAGACGGATCCGGCGGCCGGATCGCTCGCAGTGCGCAGTTCCTGGTCCGGCTCGCCCACCTGACACAGGCCATGGAACATCTCTCGCGCCGCCGTTTCCTCAAGATCTCCGCCGCGACCTTTGGCGCCGCGGCCGCCTCCTCGGCGACGCAGTGGGAGCCGCTTGCGCGCCTGGCGAATGCCGCCGGCGCCGCTGCGGGCGGCGACCGCGAAGTCGCCACGTTCTGCGAGATGTGCTTCTGGCGCTGCTCGGGCTTCGCGCACGTGCGCGGCGGGAAGCTCGTCAAGTTCGTCGGCAATCCGCGGGATCCGCAGAGCCGCGGCCGGTTGTGCCCGCGCGGCACCGGCGCCGTCGGCGCGTACTACGATCCGGACCGCCTGCAGAAGCCGCTGATCCGCCGCGGCGCGCGCGGCAAGGAGGAATGGACCGCCGTCACGTGGGACGAGGCGTTCGCCTACATCGCCGCGAAGATGAACGCGATCAAGGCGCAGCACGGGCCGGAGTCCGTCGCGATGTTCAACCACGGCATCGGCCAGTTCTTCCTGCAGCACGTTCTGAAGTCGTGGGGCGCGATCAACTTCGCAGGCTCGTCGTTCGCCCAGTGCCGCGGGCCGCGCGACGTCGGCTTCGCCCTGACGTTCGGCAGCGGCCTGGGCTCGCCCGAGCCGACGGACATCGCGAACACGAACTGCCTCGCGCTGATCGGCTCGCACCTCGGCGAGAACATGCACAACACGCAGGTGCAGGAGTTCGCGCGGGCGGTCGAGCGGCGCATCCCGATCATCGTCGTCGACCCGCGCTTCTCGGTCGCGGCGTCGAAGGCGAAATACTGGCTGCCGATCCGGCCGGGGACCGACCTCGCGCTGATCCTCGCCTGGTGCAACGTGCTCGTCGCCGAAGGCCGCTACGACCGCGCGTTCGTCGAGAAGCACGGCCACGGCTTCGACAGGTTCGTCGCGGCGATCAAGGGCAACACTCCCGAGTGGGCGGCCCCCGAGACCGGCATCGACGCCGAGACGATCCGCGCGACGGCACGCGAGCTCGCGAACGCCGCGCCCTCCGCGCTCGTCCATCCCGGCCGGCGCGTCGCCTGGAACGGCGACGACACGCAGCGGAGCCGCGCGATCGCGCTCCTTTCCGCCCTCCTCGGCAACTGGGGCCGCAAGGGCGGGCTCTACCTCGCCGCCGGCATGGACGTCGCGCCGTTCCCGCTGCCCAAGCCGCCGAAGTCCGACAAAACGCAAGCCGACAACCCCGGCGGCGAGAAGTATCCGTTCGCCGACGAGGGCATCACCAACGGCATCCGCGAGGCGACGCTCACCGGCACGCCTTATCCGATCAAGGGCTGGTTCGTGTACTCGACGAATCTCCTGTATGCGCTGCCGAATCCGGCCGAGACGCTGAAGGCGATCGACGGCCTCGATCTTCTCGTCGTCGTCGACACGATGCCCTCGGAGATCGCGGGCTACGCCGACGTGGTGCTGCCCGAGGTGACCTTCCTCGAGCGCTACGAGCAGCTCCTAACGGGCTTCGGCCGCCGCGGCTGGACCTCGCTGCGCCAGCCGGTGATGGCCGCGCCGCACGACCAGAGGCCCAACTGGTGGATTGCGAAGGAGCTGGCGAAGAAGCTCGGCATCGCGGAATGCCTGCCCTTCGCCGACATCGAGGAGTACCTGCGCTACCGCGTCGAGAAGTCGGGGCTGAGCTGGGGGGAGCTCACGAAGGAAGGCGTAATCCTCGGCAGGGAGGAGCCGATCTACGTCGAGGACGGGGCTGAGCTCAAGTTCGACACGCCATCGGGCAAGGTGGAGTTCTGGTCCGAGCAACTCGCAGCAAAGGGATTCGACCCCGTGCCGCGCTACACGCCGCCGGCCAAGGCGCCCGAAGGCTTCTTCCCGCTCGTCACCGGGCGCGCCCCGGTGCACACGTTCAGCCGCACGCAGAACAACCCGCTGCTCCACCCGCTGATGCCGGAGAACGAGGTGTGGGTCAACACGGCGACCGCAGCGAAGGCCGGCCTGCGCAACGGCCAGTACGTGAAGCTCCGGAATCAGGACGGCGCCCTGAGCAACCGCATCCGCGTCAAGGCGACGCAGCGGATGCGGCCCGACTGCGCCTACATGGTCTACGGCTTCGGCCACGCAAGCCGGGCCGAGCGGCTCGCGTACGAGCGCGGCGCGAGCGCGACGCAGCTCGCGACGCGCTACGTGACCGATCCGCTGATGGGCGGCACCAGCCTCCACTCGAACTTCGTCGCGTTCGTCACGGAGGGATGAGATGACGGCCCCCACGCTCACTTCGTTCGCTGCCCCCGAAGGGGGCGCACAGCGCGCTTCGGGCGGCCGGGCGGGCGCCGGGCCCCGCTTCGGAATGGTCATCGACACCCGCAAGTGCGTCGGCTGCATGGACTGCGTCGTCGCGTGCCAGACGGAAAACGAGGTGCCGGCCGGCTACTGCCGCGACTGGATCACGACCGAAGTGCGCGGCGCGTTTCCTGCCGTGTCCCTCGAGATCCGCTCCGAACGCTGCAACCACTGCGACAACCCGCCGTGCGTGTCGTGCTGCCCGACCGGTGCCTCGCACGTGGCCGATCCGGGCAAGGTGGTGCTGGTCACGCCGAACAAGTGCATCGGCTGCAAGGCGTGCCTCTCGGCGTGCCCGTACGACGCGCGCTTCGTGCATCCGGACGGCTACGTCGACAAGTGCACGTTCTGCCACCACCGGACGAAGGACGGGCTCGATCCCGCGTGCGTCGCCGTTTGCCCGACCCGCTGCATGAGTTTCGGCGACCTCGACGACCCGGCGAGCAAGGTGAACGAGCTCCTCCGCGCGCGGCCGTATCACACGCTCCTGCCCGAGGCCGGCACGCGGCCGCGGATCTTCTACCTGACCTGAACCGGCGGCCATGCTCGAAACCACGATCACCCGTGCCAACCCGCTCGTCGACCCGACGCTCCACGTGTGGAGCTGGGAGATCCCGGTCTATCTCTTCGCCGGCGGCGTCGTCGCCGGGATGATGGTGCTCGGCGGAATCGCGATGCTGCGCGTCGCCCGCGGCGAGGATCCCCGCACGTTCTTCTCGCTGCACACCCCGCTCCTCGCGTTCGTGCTGATCAACCTCGGCATGGGCGCGCTTTTTCTCGACCTCGCGCACAAGCTCTACGTCTGGCGCGTCTACCTGACGCTGCAGCCGACGTCTCCGATGTCCTGGGGCTCGTGGGTGCTGATCGTCGTCTATGGAGTGCTGCTCGCGTCCGCGCTGATCCGCCTGCCCGAGGCGTGGCCGTGGCTCGGGCGGCGGATCCCGGCGCTGCAACGGATGTCCGACGCGCTCCTCGACAGTCCCCTGGCCGTCCGTGCGCTCGGCTGGGCGAACGTCGTGCTCGGCGTCGCGCTCGGCATCTACACGGGAATCCTGCTCGACACGATGGTCGCGCGCCCGCTGTGGAACACGGCGATCCTCGGGCCGCTGTTCCTGGTCTCGGGGCTCTCGGCCGGCGCCGCGGCGATGCACGTCGCGAGCGTGTTCCTGCCGCGCCGGCCCGCGCCTGCCGGCCCGATCGGCGGCGCGATTTCGGCGCTGGTCCAGCCCCTCGGGCCCGAGCCGCCCGCGCGACGCACGGTCGACGCGCTGATCCGTGCCGACATCGCATTCCTCGCGATCGAGCTCGTGCTGCTCGGGCTTCTCGTCGTCAACCTGGAGACGTCTTCCGCATCGCACGCCGCGGCAGTTGCGCTGATCGTCAGCGGCCCGTACGCGTGGGCCTTCTGGGCCCTGGTCATCGCGCTCGGCATTCTCGCGCCGATGGCGATGCAGGGCGCCGAACTGAGCCACGCCATTCCCCACACCGTCGTGCCGGCCCTGCTCGTGCTCGTCGGCGGCTTGGCCCTGCGCTGGGTCATCGTCAGCGCGGGCCAGGCGAGCCACGTCGTGCATGCGGCCGGACTTTGAATCGTCGTCAGCGAAGGAGAGTCGAATGAAACGCACGCTCGGCATCGCGATCGTCGCCGCGCTCGGCTTGGGCAGCGCCTACGCGCAGGCCCCTGCGGCCCCCGCCGCGAAACCCACGATCCCGCAGATCTGCACGACTTGCCACCAGGCGCAGCCGAACGCCGTCCAGGGCCTGTTCGAGAACGTCGCGTTCAAGAGCCAGGCGATCCAGCTCAGGATCGACGCGCACACGGAGATCGTCCGCTTCGACCCCAAAAAGATCAAGGTCGTCGACGGCGGCGCCCCCAAGCCGGCGGAAGCGCTCTACGACATCGCTCCGGGCCGCGAGGCGCGCATCGATTTCGTCGACAAGGACGGCACGAAGCTCGCGACGAAGATCTGGTTCAAGGGCCCGATCAAGATCGCGCCCGAGAAGCTCGTCAAGTACGACGAGGTCGCGCGGCTCGTCGCGCTCGGCCCCGAGCAGGGCGCCTACACCCTGATCGACTCGCGGCCGCTGCCACGGGTGCAGGAGGGCACGATCCCCACGGCGATCAACCTGCCCTACCCCGCGTTCGACAAGTTCGTCGACCGCCTGCCCAAGGACAAGGCGCGCTACACGATCTTCTTCTGCCAGGGCGTCACCTGCATGATGAGCCCGAACTCGCTCGTCAAGGCCGAGGCGCTCGGCTACACGAACGTCAAGGTGTACCGCGAGGGCTACCCCGAGTGGCAGCAGAAGAACGTCGGCGTGATCGCCGCACCGCACCTCAAGGACGCGTGGATCGACAAGAAGATCCCGCACGTGCTGGTCGACGCTCGACCCGCCTCGACGGCGGCCGAGGGCGCGATCCCCGGCGCGGTGTCGATCCCGCCGTCGGCGGTCAACGGGGCGGTCGCGAAGCTCCCCGATCCGAAGCTCAAGGCACCGATCATCGTCTACGACGGCGACGGCGGCAGTGCGGCACTCGCGGTCGCGCGCGTGATCAAGGCGTCCGGCCAGCCGAACGTCACGGTCATCGGCGGCGGCTTCGACGCCTGGGCCGCAGCGAAGAACCCGGTTGCGACCGGTCCGCTGCCGACGCAGGTCGCGTACGTCCCGAAGCCGCGCGCCGGGTCGATCCCGAACGACGAGTTCGTCAAGCTCGCGAAGTCGGCGCCCGCCGACGTGGTGATCATCGACGTCCGCAACCCGGATGAAACCCGGGCCGGTACGATCAAGGGCGCGAAGCTCATCCCCGACGAGGACCTGCTCGCGCGCATCGGCGAGGTGCCGAAGGACAAGCGGATCGTCACCTACTGCTCGACCGGCGTGCGCGCGGAGATGGCCTACCACAAGCTCAAGCAGGCGGGCTACGACGCGGGCTACGTGTACGCGCAGGTCGAGGTGAGGAAGGACGGCACGTTCAAGGTGACGGCGAACTAGCCGCGCCGTAACGCCAGCGGGCCCGAGGGCAGCCCCATCGCTGCCGGCGGGCCCGCTGCACGTCGGGGGCACGGCCCGACGCCTACCGCCTCAATCGGGCGGCCAGGCCTTCCGCTCCTCGTAGAGTCGCAGACGCTCGGCGGCCTTGTCGTCCTTCGCGGTGTCCGGACTCTCCATCGCCTTGCGCTGCCACTTCACGGCCTCGTCGAACTGGCCGTTCCGCGCGTACGCCGCGGCGAGCGTATCGATGTAGCTCGGGTTCTTCCACTGCGTCAGCTCGCACGCCTTGAGCGCGGACTCGACGGCGCGCCGTCCGTCGCGGACCGCGGGCCGCTCGGCCGTGGCCCATGCCCACGCCAGGTGGTTGTACGCCTGCGGAAGGCCCTGATCGAGCTCGAGCGCGCGGGTCCAGTCGGCGATGGCGCCGTCCAGATCGCCGCTGCGGCCCTTGGCGACGCCGCGCGTCATGAACGCCGACGACAGCCTGGCGTCCATCTCGAGCGCGCGCGTCGCGTCGGCGATGGCCTGCGCGTAGTCGCCCTGGGCGAGCCTCGCGGCGCCGCGATTGCCGTAGGCCGACGCCTTTCCCGGTTCGATGCGGATCACCGCGTCGTAGTCGGCGATCGCGCGGTCGTAGTCCTTCTTCTCGTACCAGGCGTTGCCGCGGCGGAAGTAGGCCATCGCGTTCTGCGGATCGCTCCGGATCGCGGCGTCGTTGTCCGCGATGGCGCGGTCCGGGTCGCCCCTGGCGCTCGACGGATCCCTGCCCTGGAACACGGACCCGCCGAGATAGGTGAAATACAGCTTCTGCTGGCTGTGGGCGACCATGACCCGATGCGCACGCAGGAAGTCGACGCCGAGGAACATCGACGGTCGGTCGACATTGGGCGGCGCGACGCTGCCCGACGTGAAGCGCGTCCCCTTCCACAGGTCGGCGACCTCGATCCTCGTGTCCTTGATGTTTTCGTCGCCGATGGCGATGCTGTTCACCGAGCCGTACCAATAGTCGACCGGGCTCGGTCCGAGCCCGCCGCCGGTGCCGCCGGAACCTTGCGCGGTGACGCCCGTTCGCTCCGCGTCGGACCGGTTCAGCACCGACGCGCTCGAACCGGAATCGAGCAGCGCACGCACCGGCTGGCCGTTGATCTGCACCGTCAGGACGATGCTGGGGCGGGTTTCGGCGACCCTCTCGATCCGGATTTCGCTCGCGCCTCCGGTCGCCCAATATGCGAGCGAGCTGCCGTCGCAATCCTTCGGCCGGAACAGCCTGACCGCGTTGTGGGCGAGGTCGAATTCGACGTCGACGACGTGGAAGAAATCCTCGCCGAGGATGACGGCGATGCCGTCGCCGATCTCGCGCTCGCCGGTGACCATCATGTACCGGCTCGTCGCCGTGGCGTCGCCGACCCTGAACTCGTCGACGAGCGCCGATTCGACCTCCGACACCCCGCCCATCCCGTACATGCGGCCCCGGGTCTTCTTCCGAATCAGCCCCAGCCGGTCCGCAGCGGGCCGCGTGATGAGCGTGGAAGTCGCCCCGGTATCGAGCATGATCCCGACCGGCTGGCCGTTGACGGCACCGTCGACGACCAACTTGTTGCGTACGATCCTGACCGGCAGGTCGGCGATCTTGGCGAGCGTGCAGCGGGAGGTCGCGGCCGCGGCGCTGCCGGCGGCAAGGGTCAAGGCGACGGCGACGGAGCCGGCCAGGAGAGCGGCCGGTGGGCGGACGTTTGAACCGACACGCCCACGGCGCCGACCGCAGACCAACACCGGGTCGCGCGCGAGCTTCGCTCTCCGCAGCACTTGGACTCCCCATCCAACGCCAGAGGCAGCGGACGACGAAGCTACGCCGTAGCTTTCCGGGGGTCAAGCCGCGCGACTCGCACCTCCTTTCGAGTGTCGTGCGAAGCGGCGCGCTACCGAGTCGAGGCGGTCAGCCCGAGAACGCCGGCCGGCCGACGGGGCCCCATGAAGCGAAACGGGGAGCCGCGGCTCCCCGTCTTCGTTGCGATGTGCGGCTGGACTAGCAGCCGCCTTTCTTCTTCTTCTTGTCCTTCGGTGCATCCGCGGCCGCCGTCGCGGGCTTCGCCTTCTCGATCGCCTTCTTCTTGTCGGCATCGGACATCTTGTCCCACGCCTCCTGAGTCACGCTCGCGGGCTTCTCGAGCTTGGCTGCGGCGGCGGCTTTGGGCGCGTCCTTCGGCGGGTCCGCGGCGAGCGCCGTGGCGCTGCCGAGCGCGAGCGCGGCGGCCGCCAGAATCGGAGTGAGCTTGTTCATCGGTCGAATTCCTGCAGTGGATGGAGGGTTGTGCGCGGGATCGACCCCGCGCTCCGGGGCGCGAGTATGCCCGCCCGCGATCCGGATGTCCATGGGCGCGGGGGCCGCAATGCGCGTGGATTGCATCTTCGGGATGTCAGCGCCCGTCGAGATAGCGCGCGTCGTCGAACGTGGCGATCCACTGCGGCCGATAGACGATCGCAAGCGTGATCACCATGCCGGTGAGCGTCGCCTCGCCGAACGCGAGATAGAGGAAATACGGCGCGTACTCGCCGAACACCGTTGCGGCCGACGGGAACGCGCCCAGCGCGAGGACCGCCGCTCCGGCGAGCGCGGCAGCTCCGTAGGAGAGCCACGCGCCGAAGAACGCGCCCACGAAGACGAAGACGAAGAAGTTCGGCGGCAACCGCCGCTCGGCGAAGCGCAGAACGAGCGCGGTCACGGCCACCGGAACGGCCACCATCGTCACGAAGGCGACGCCGGCATTGACCCAGGTTGCGCCGCGCACGGCGATCTCGAGTGCGAGCGCCAGCGCCGCGCCGGCGAGCGCCAGCGCCGGACCGACGGCGAGCGTGAACGCGGAGACGCCGAGCAGATGGAAGGTGAACGTGTCGCCGATCGTCGCCTGGATGCTCCACAGCACGATCAGGCAGAAGATGCCGCCATACCACGCGTGGACGGCTTCGCCCGCGATCACGCGCCGCCACGGCGCGACCCGCACCGCGTGCGCGACGAGCGGCGCCGCCAGGATCCAGCCGGCGGCGACGAGAGCGAGCGGGAGCGTGGCAGCGGTCGGATCCATGCGGCGACGCGTACGACGAGCCGTCATTGTAGAATTTCACCTCGCCGCCTTGCCCCACCCCTTCACGATGTCGCTCGCCACCACGCCGACGGCCGCGCCGAGCCTCTCGCCGCTCGCGGCACGGATCGTCGAGGCGTTCCCCTCGCTCGCCGCCGCTTCGCCGGCGACGCTCGAGCGGATCGCCAAGGCGGCGGTCCACCGCAAGGTGCCGGCGGGCACGGTGATGTTCAGCGAGCGCTCGCCGTGCACCGGCTTCCCCCTCGTTCTCGCGGGTTCCATCCGGGTCCTCCAACGCTATCCCAACGGCCGCGAGCTTCAGCTCTATCGCGTGAAGCCCGGCGAATCCTGCCTGCTGTCGGGCAGCTGCCTCCTCGGCCACACCGACTACGAGGCTTCGGGCATCGCTGAGACCGACGTCGAGTTGCTCGTGCTCCCGGCCGCCGAGTTCAACGCGCTGATCGCCGAGGACGAGACCTTCCGTGGCCACGTGTTCGCCCTCTTCGGCGAGCGGCTCGCCGCGGTGCTGCAGATCGTCGAGGCGGTCGCCTACCAGAAGCTGGACCAGCGCCTCGCCGCCCTGCTCGCCGCCAAGCCGGGCCGGGAGATCAACGCAACGCACCAGGCGCTCGCCGACGAGCTGGGAAGCGTCCGCGAGATCGTGTCGCGGCTGCTGCGGACCTTCGAGGATCGCGGCTGGGTCGAGCTCGGCCGCGAGCGGATCACGATCCTGGACCGCGACGCGATCGCCGCGCTCGCACGAGGCTGATTCGCAGCTACTTGCGCTGCTGGCGCTCGATCAGCCGCAGCATCGTCGCGAGCGTGATCGAGCTCATCGTCGCCTTCGCGATCTCGTCGATCTCCGACAGCACCACGTTGAGCGCGCGGCCGACGGGGGTTCGATCGCCCGGCTCGCGCCGATCCGGGTCGGCTGGCACGAAGTCCTCGAACAGCCGGATCACGTCCATGAGCGTGAGCCGTCGCGCATTGCCCGCGAAGCGGTAGCCGCCGCCGACGCCGCGCACCGACTCGACGACCCCCGCGTGCGCGAGCTCCGAGAGCACCTTCGCGAGGTGGTGCGACGACACGCCGTACTTCCCGGCGATCTCGGCGGCGGAGATGTGGCGCGTGGGGTCCTGCGCGAACTCGAGCACGCTATAGAGCGCGAGCGACGTGTTCTTCTGGAGTTTCATCGGGAAGCTGCTGCGCGGCCCGTCTGCTGCGTTGTGTCCTCGCTCGGCGCTCGCCGTACCTTCGACGTACTGCCTCGCGCCTCGCTGCGGGCCGCCTTGCAGCCCGGCCTGCTCGCGACGCTTCCCGAAGCGCCCGCCACCGGCCTCGTCAGCCGTCCACGAGCTGCTGCGCGGTCCGCGTGCTGCGTTGCGTCCATCAGAGGTCCATCTCGAGCGGGATGAACGGCCCTGCCATCATCCCCTGGCTCCGGAAGAACGAGAGGATCAGCGTGTTGTCGCGCGCGAGCATCGTGCGCACCTTCCGCACCCCCGCCCGTCGAAACGCGGCGCAAACCGCCGTCAGCAGCCGCGACCCGATGCCGGCCTGGCGGGCGCCGGGCAGGACGTCGATCCCGAACACCCACCCGCACGGCGGCGAGCCGAATTCCCAGTCGCGGACCTCGCCTATGACGAAGCCGACGACGCGGCCGTCCACTTCCGCGACGAGGAATTGCCGGCCGACCTCGGGCGTTGCGCCGTAGCGCTGGTAGACGGACTTCCAGTACGCGCGCTTCTCGAGCCCGGTGACCGTCGCGTCGATGGCGACGATCGGGTCGAGGTCGCCGCGCCGCACCGGGCGGATCGTGACGGCCA
This sequence comes from Casimicrobiaceae bacterium, assembly GCA_035635175.1. Lineage (GTDB taxonomy): Bacteria > Pseudomonadota > Gammaproteobacteria > Burkholderiales > Casimicrobiaceae > CAIWHR01. Next base: position 16,437 of record DASQBO010000032.1, read on the forward strand.
CCGGGGGGTCGGGCGCCGGGCGTCGTCCGCCGCCGCGCCGGGCTGCCTCGGCCTGCTTCTCCCTTGCGCTCCGCACTCCGGCCAAGCTCGCTCCAAAGAATGACGCAGATCAAGTCGAAACCGGCATTCGGATGCCAGATTAGCGGCTATCCGCCGAAGCCACAACCCGCGGCCCGGGCGGACGGCGGGACGACGGCGTCGTGACGAGCGTGTGCCGCGTTCCCTCGCCACGCACGGCCGGCGGCCGGAAGTCCGAGTTTTCGAGGAGGAGTCCCGATGAAGAGCAGCCTCGCCGCGGGCGTCGCTTCGACGGTCCGGCATACCGTCGACCGCGAGCGCACGATCGGCTTCATGGGCGAAAAGGCGCGCGTCTACGCGACGCCGATGCTCGTCCGCGACATCGAGATGGCGTCGCGCGACCTGCTGCTCGCGCACCTCGATCCGGGCGAGGACTCGGTCGGGACGCGCATCGAGCTCGATCACCTCGCCGCGACGCTCATGGGGATGTCGGTCGAGCTGACCGTGACCGTCACCGGCGTCAACGGTCGCGCCGTCACGCTGGAGGTCAGCGGCCGCGACGGCGTCGACCTGATCTGCAAGGGCAAGCACAACCGCTTCGTCGTCGACGTGAAGAAGACCGAGGAGCGGCTCGCCGCGAAGGCGCAGAAGGCGGGCGTCGCGCAGGAGTAGCCATGCCGGATGGCGACACGCGCCGCATCCCGACGTACTGCTACCAGTGCGTCGCAGGGCCCGATCTCCTCACCGTCAAGGTGGTCGACGGCGTCGCGACCGAGGTCGAGCCGAACTTCTGCGCCGCCGACGCGCATCCGGGCGGCGGCAAGGTCTGCGTGAAAGCGTACGGCCTCGTGCAAAAGACCTACAACCCGAATCGGGTACTCACGCCGATGAAGCGGACGAACCCGAAGAAGGGCCGCGACGAGGACCCTGGCTTCGTGCCGATCGGCTGGAGCGAGGCGCTCGACCTCGTCGCCGAGAAGCTCAACAAGGTGCGCGCGGACGGCCTGACCGACGAGTCCGGCTATCCGCGCCTCGCCGTCAGCCTTGGCGGCGCGGGCACGCCGCAGTCTTACATGGGCACTTTCCCGGCGTTCCTCGCGGCGTGGGGGCCGGTCGACATGGGCTTCGGCTCCGGCCAGGGTGTGAAGTGCTACCACTCTGAGCACCTCTACGGCGAGTTCTGGCACCGCGCTTTCACCGTCTCGCCCGACACGCCGCTCTGCGATTACCTGATCTCGTGCGGCGCGAACGTCGAGGCGTCGGGGGGCGTCGTCGGCGTCTGGCGCCACGCGAACGCGCGCGTGCGCGGAATGAAGCGCGTGCAGGTCGAGCCGCACCTCTCGGTGACCGGCGCGTGCTCGGCCGAATGGGTGCCGATCAAGCCGAAGACGGACGCCGCGTTCCTGTTCGCGCTCGTGCACACGCTTCTGCACGACGTGCCGCGCGCGCGGCTCGACCTGCGCTTCCTCGCGAAGCACACGTCGTCGCCGTACCTCGTCGGTCCGCACGGCTACTATCTCCGCGATCGCGCGACGCGGAAGCCGCTCGTCTGGGATTCCACGCGCCGCGCCGCGACGCCGTTCGACGCGCACGGCATCGTCGAGACGCTGGAGGGGCGCTTCGAGGCCGACGCGATCGAGATCGGCCCCGACGAGGAGGTCCTGGCCGAGGGCCTCCTCGCCGGCGAGACCGCGTTCTCGAAGCTCGTCGCCCACATGAGCCTCTATCCGCCGGAGTGGGCGGAGACCGTGTGCGAAGTGCCGGCGGCGACGATGCGCCGGATCGCGAACGAGTTCGTCGCCCATGCGCGCGTCGGCGAGACGATCGAGATAGAAGGACAGCAGCTTCCGTACCGTCCGGTCGCGGTGTCGCTCGGCAAGACGGTGAACAACGGCTGGGGCGGCTACGAATGCGTCTGGGCGCGGACGATGCTCGCGGCGCTCGTCGGAGGGCTCGAGGTCCCCGGCGGCACGCTCGGCACGACGGTGCGCCTGAACCGCCAGGTCCCGGCGCGCGTCGACAGCGTGCTGCCCGGACCCGATGGGTTCATGGACTACCCGCTGAACCCCACCGACAAGGCGCGCTGGTCGCCGAACCCGAACATCCGGAACGCCTACCGGACGATGGTCCCGCTCGCGGCGAACGGGCCGTGGAGCCAGGCGCTCGGTCCGACGCACTTCTCGTGGATGTTCCTGGACGAGACACCGAAGGGGCTGCCGCGCGTGACGTACCCGGACGTCTGGTTCGTCTATCGGACCAATCCCGCGATCTCGTTCTGGGACACCGCGGGCGTCGCGGGAAAGATGGCGAAGTTTCCGTTCATGGTCGCGTTCGCCTACACGCACGACGAGACGAATCACCACGCGGACCTGCTCCTGCCGGAGGCGACCGACCTCGAGAGCCTGCAGCTGATCCGTATCGGCGGCTCGAAGTTCGTCGAGCAGTTCTGGGACTGCACCGGCTTCGCGCTGCGTCAGCCGGCCGTGCCGACGCAGGGAGAAGCGCGCGATTTCACGGCGATCGCGACCGAGCTCGCGCAGCGCACCGGCCTCCTCGGCAAGTACAACGCGTCGATCAACAAGGGCGCTGCGGGCGTGCCGCTCAAGGGGCCGCACTGGGACGTCTCGCTCGCGCCCGACGTCGCGCACGCGCCGGAAGCGATCTGGGACGCGGTCTGCCGCGCGGCCAGCGCCGAGCTGACCGACGGCCGCGAGCAGCACGGCCTCGCCTGGTGGAAGGACGAGGGCCTCGCCACCAAGCCGTTCCCGCGCACGAAGTGGTATCTGTATCCGACGCTGGTCGAGAAGGGGTTGCGCTTCGAGCTGCCCTACCAGGAGCGCCTGCTCCGCATCGGGGCCGAGCTCGGGCGGCGGCTGCACGAGCACGACATGCACTGGTGGGACCACCAGCTGCCCGAGTACCAGGCGCTGCCGAAGTGCAAGGACTTCGGCACGCCGTGGGTCGCCGCGCTGCGGCAGTCCGGCGGCACGCCGGAGGACTATCCGTTCTGGCTCCTGACCGCGCGCAGCATGCAGTACGCGTGGGGCGCGAACGTCGGCATGCAGCTCATCAAGGAGGTCGCCGACAACGTGAAGGGCCATCGCGGCGTGATCATCAACACGCAGGCGGCGGAGCGGCTCGGCATCCGCGACGGCGAGCAGGTCGAGATCGCGACCCCGCAGCGGAAGGTGCGCGGGCGCGCGGTGCTGCGGCAGGGCATCCGCCCCGACACGCTGCTCCTGATCGGCCAGTTCGACCACTGGGCGACGCCGTTCACGAAGGACTTCGGCGTGCCGTCGATGAATTCGCTCGCGTCGATGTCGCTCGACCTGACCGACGCGACCGGATCGGGCGCGGACATCGTGCGCGTCAAGGTTGCGCCCGCGACGCCTGGGGGTGCGTCGTGACCCGCTGGGCGATGGTCGCCGACCTCAGGCGCTGCGTCGGCTGCCAGACGTGCACGGCGTCGTGCCGGCACGCGAACGCGACGCCGCCCGGCGTCCAGTGGCGCCGCGTGCTCGACGTCGAGCAGGGCGAATACCCGAACGTCCACCGCGCGTTCGTCCCGGTCGGCTGCCAGCACTGCGAGGATCCCCCTTGCGCCGACGTGTGCCCGACGACGGCGACGAAGAAGCGCGCCGACGGCATCGTCACCATCGACTACGACCTCTGCATCGGCTGCGCGTACTGCGCCGTCGCCTGCCCGTACCAGGCGCGGTACAAGACCGTGCGTCCCGCGCCCGCGTACGAGCGCGAGATGGAGAGCGAGCGCAAGCGCCGCGACGACTCGCGGCGCGCCGTCGCGACCAAGTGCACGTTCTGCGTCGATCGGATCGACGCCGGCGTCGCGAAGGGGCTCGTGCCCGGCGTCGATCCCGAGGCCACGCCCGCGTGCGTCAACGCGTGCATCACGCAGACGCTCGCCTTCGGCGATCTCGACGATCCCGCGAGCAACGTGTCGCAACTGATCGCCGGGCACAAGCACTTCCGGATGCACGAGGAGCTCGGCACGGGCCCCGGCTTCTACTACCTCTGGGACGCCGCCGAGCCTGCGGCGGCGGAATGACATGAGCGCCGCCGGGCCGTCCAAGACCGCGCAACTGCGCTCTGCCTCGGGGGGCAGCGCAGCGGCGCCAGCCGCAAGCGTGGGGGCACACGAATGACGTACCCCGCGCAAGGCTACGGCACCTACGGCCCCGACCCGTGGCGGCAGACGAGCTGGGATGTGCGCGCCGCCGGCAACTTCATCTTCGGCGGCATGGGCGGCGGCCTCATCGTGTTCACGGTGCTGGCCGGCGCAAGCGGAGGCGCGCGCGCCGCGCTCCTGCTCGCGGGGCTCGCGCTCGTCGGCGCCGGCCTCTTCTGCGTGTCGCTCGAGCTCGGACGGCCCTTGCGCGCGCTCAACGTGTTCCGCAACCCCCGCACGTCCTGGATGGCGCGCGAGGCGTGGACGTCCGCGCTGCTCGTTCCGGCGGCCCTCGCGACCGCGGCCGGCGTTCCCGGCGCTTCGTGGCTCGCGCTCGCGCTCGCGCTGCTGTTCGTCGGTTGCCAGGCGCGGCTGCTGCAGGCCGCGAAGGGCATCCCCGCGTGGCGCGCCCCTGCGGTCGTGCCGTTCCTCGTGTTCACGGGGCTCGCCGAGGGCGCGGGCGTGTTCTTCGTCGCTGCGCCGTGGCACGGCGCGGCGACGCTGCCGCTCCTGGTCGCGTTCGGCGTCTTGCTCCTGATCCGCATCGCCGCGTGGCTCGTCTACCGCCGACGCGTCGCAGGAACGATCGCGGCGGGGGCGCGCGCGGCACTCGACGCGGCAGGACGCGTGCTGCAGCTCGCGGGCACTGCGCTGCCCCTCCTGCTGGCCGCCGCCGCCGGCTTCGTCGCGAACGACGCCGTCTTCGCGCTCGCCGGCATCGCGGGCCTGCTCGCCGCCCTCTCCGGCGCGTACGCGAAGCTCGTGCTCGTCACGCGCGCCGGCTGGAACCAGGGCTTCGCGCTGCCCCACCTGCCGGTGCGCGGCGCCCGCACGTAGCCCAACACCCTTTCCCTCGCCGAGGAGACGCCATGGGCGCGACCACGATGTCGGAAGTCGGGATCGCGGCGCCGACGAGCGCGCCGTTCTATTTCCAGCGCGACGTCGAGACGATGCCCCGCGAGCGGCTCGCCGCGCTGCAGCTCGAGCGCCTGCGCGCCACCGTCCGCAACGCCTACGACAACGTGCCGCTGCACCGCAAGCGCCTCGACGCGGCGGGTGTCACGCCGGAGGCGATCGGGAGCCTCGACGACGTCCAGCGCTTGCCCTTTACACTGAAGAGCGACCTCCGCGACCACTATCCGTTCGGGATGTTCGCGCGGCCGCTCGGCGGACTCGCGCGTCTGCACGCGTCGTCCGGCACCACGGGGAAGCCGACCGTCGTCGGCTACACGCCCGGCGACCTCGACCGCTGGGCCGAGCTCATGGCGCGCTCCACCGCGTGCGCGGGTGGCCGGCCCGGCGACGTCGTCCACAACGCGTACGGTTACGGCCTCTTCACCGGTGGGCTCGGCGCGCATTACGGCGCGGAGCGCCTGGGCGCCGTCGTCGTGCCGATGTCCGGCGGCTCGACCGAGCGCCAGGTCGCGCTGATCGTCGATTTCGGCGCGCGCGTGCTGTGCGCGACGCCGTCCTACGCGCTCGCGATCGCCGAAGTCGCCGAGCACCTCGGCGTCGACCTGCGCGCGTCGCGGCTGCGCGTCGGGATGTTCGGCGCGGAGCCGTGGAGCCAGGCGATGCGCCGCGAGATCGAGGCACGGCTCGGCCTCCGCGCGATCGACGTCTACGGCCTCTCCGAGATCATGGGCCCCGGCGTCGCCTGCGAGTGCGAGGGACAGTCGGGCCTCCACGGCTGGGAGGACCACTTCCTGTTCGAGGTGATCGACCCCGACACCGGAGGGCCGGTGCCGGAGGGCGAGGCCGGCGAGCTCGTGATCACGACGCTCACCAAGGAAGCGCTGCCGATGCTGCGCTACCGGACGCGCGACATCACGAGAATCACGACGGCCCCGTGCGACTGCGGGCGCACCCACCTGCGGATCCTGCGGATCACCGGCCGCAACGACGACATGCTGATCATCCGCGGGGTCAACGTCTATCCGTCGCAGATCGAGGCGGTGCTGGTCGGCCTGCCGGGCATCGCGCCGCACTACCAGCTCGTCGTCGAGCGGCGCGGCAGTCTCGACCACGTCGCCGTCGAAGTCGAGGCGCAGCCCGGCGTCGAGGCGTCGTCGTTCGAGGGGATCGCGCATCGTGTCGCCCATCACATCAAGTCGCTCGTCGGCATCACCACCGACGTGCTCGTGAAGAAGCCCGGCGAGATCCCGCGATCGCAGGGCAAGGCCGTGCGCGTGCGCGACCTTCGCCCGAAGGGCTCGTGATGTCGAAGCGCATCGTCCCCTTGACCGTCAACGGCCGTGCCCGCGAGGACGCGGTCGCCGACTCGTCGCTGCTGCTCGACTACCTCCGCGAGCAACTCGGGCTGACGGGGACCAAGCGCGGGTGCGACGGCGGCGAATGCGGCGCGTGCACGGTCTTGATCGACGGCGAGCCCGTGCCCGCGTGCCTCACGCTCGTCGCGCGCTGCGAAGGCGGGCGCGTCGAGACGATCGAAGGACTCGCCGAGCACGGGCGGATGAGCGCGCTGCAGGCGGCGTTCCACGAACGCCTGGGCACCCAGTGCGGCTTTTGCACGCCCGGAATGATCATGGCGGCGGAGGCGCTCCTGCGGAGAAACCCGGCGCCGACCGAGGCGGAGATCCGGGCGGCGCTCGCGGGCAACCTCTGCCGCTGCACAGGCTACGTGAAGATCATCGAGTCGGTCCAGGCCGCGGCCGGCATCGCGCCATGAACGACCCGCCGCACGCCGCCGTGCAACGCCTGCAGGTGGACGAGGCGCGGCCCCGCGCGGTCGGCGTCCGGCAGCCGCTCGTCGACGGCGTCGAGAAGGTCACCGGGCGTGCGCGCTACACGGCGGACCTCGGTGCACCGGGCGCCCTCGTCGGCGCGATCCTGCGAAGCCCCGTCGCCCACGGCGAGATCCACGAGATCGACGTGGAGGCGGCGCGCGCGCTGCCGGGCGTGCGCGCCGTCGTCACCGGCGACGACTGCGACATGGCGTACGGCGTGATCCCCGTCGCGCAGAACGAGTTCCCGCTCGCGCGCGGCCGTGTGCGCTACCGCGGCGAGCCGATCGCCGCCGTGGCCGCCGACGACCTCGCGACGGCGCAGGCAGCGCTCGCGCTGATCCATCTCGACATCGAGCCGCTCCCCGCGTACTTCGACGCGGCTTCGGCGCGCGCAGAGGGCGCGACACCGCTCCACGCGAACAAGCCCGGCAACATCGAGCGCGAGGTCGACCACACCTTCGGCGACGTCGCGGCGGGCTTCGCCGCCGCCGATCTCGTGCGCGAGGAGACGTTCCGCTACGCCGAGGTGACGCACGCGATGATGGAGCCCAACGCCGCGCTCGCCGAGTACGACCCGGAGCGCGGCCGGCTCACGCTGCATTCGGTGACGCAGGTGCCCTACTACGTGCACCTCGCGCTCGCGCGCTGCCTGCGGATGGACGAGTCTAAGATCCGCGTCGTCAAGCCGTTCGTCGGCGGCGGCTTCGGCCACCGCACCGAGACGCTCAACTTCGAGATCGTCGCCGCGCTGCTCGCGCGCGCCGCCGGCGCGACCGTGAAGCTCGAGCTCTCGCGCGAGGAGACGTTCCTCACGCACCGCGGCCGGCCCGAGACGGAGATCCGCCTCAGGCTCGGCTTGAAGAAGACCGGGGAGATCACCGCTGCCGACTGCGAAGTCGTCCAGCGCGGCGGCGGCTACGCAGGGTACGGGCTCGTCACGATCCTCTACGCGGGCGCGCTCCTGCACGCACTCTACCGCCTGCCCGCCTGCCGCTATCACGGCCTGCGCGTCTACTCCAACACGCCGCCCAACGGCGCGATGCGCGGCCACGGCTCGGTCGACGTCCGCCACGCGTTCGAGACGATGCTCGACCGGATGGCCGCCGAGCTCGGGCTCGACCCGTTCGCGGTGCGCCGCGCCAACCTGCTCGCCGTGCCGCACCGGACGATCAACGACCTGCAGGTGAATTCGTGCGGGCTCGGCGAGTGCCTCGACACGGTCGAGCGCGCGTCGGGCTGGCGCGAGCGGCGCGGCCGGCTCCCGAAGGGGCGCGGCCTCGGCATGGCGTGCTCGCACTACGTGAGCGGCTCCGCGAAGCCCGTCCACTGGACCGGCGAGCCGCACGCGGTCGTCAACCTGAAGCTCGACTTCGACGGCGGCGTGACGATCCTGACGGGTGCCGCGGACATCGGGCAAGGCAGCTCGACCCTGCTCGCGCAGACGGTGGCCGAGGTGCTCGCGCTCCCGCTCGACCGGATCACCGTGGTCGCCAACGACAGCGTCGTCACTCCTAAGGACAACGGCAGCTACAGCTCGCGCGTGTCGTTCATGGTCGGCAACGCGGCGCTTGGCGCCGCGCGCGAGCTCAGGCGCGCACTCGTCGCCGCGGCCGCGCGCAAGCTCGAGGTCGCGGTCGACGACGTCGAGTGCCGGGGCGAGGCCTACGGCGTCTGCGGCACCGACCGCGCGCTCGGCTACAAGGACGTCGTCGCGGCAGCCCTCGAGGACGAGGGCACGCTGACGGTCAAGGGCATCTGGTCGACGCCGCCCGAGACGCAGGGCGGCAAGTTCAAGGGCGCCGCCGTCGGCACGAGCGCGGGCTTCTCGTACGCCGCGCAGGTGGTCGAGGTCGACGTCGACGAGGACACCGGGATGGTCAGGGTCGAGCGGGTGTGGGTCGCGCACGACTGCGGCCGCGCGATCAATCCGCTCGCGGTCGAAGGCCAGATCCAGGGCTCGGTGTGGATGGGGATGGGCCAGGCGCTGTCCGAGGAGACCGGCTACCACGACGGCTTGCCGCTTCGCGCGAACCTGCTCGATTACCGCGTGCCGACGATCGTCGAATCCCCGCCGATCGACGCGTTCATCGTCGAAGCGCCGGATCCCAACGGCCCGTTCGGCGCGAAGGAAGCGGGAGAAGGCTCGCTCTCCGGGTTCCTCCCGGCGCTGACCAACGCGATCGCCGACGCGACCGGACTGCGTCTCACCGAGCTGCCCGCCTCCCCCGACCGCCTGCTCGACGCGCTGACCGCGCGGCGACGCGCCGAGCGCGTGCGCAAGATTCCGGTGAGGTGAACCGCGATGGAGCGCCTGCCGTCGTTCGTCCTCGCCCGGCCCGCGACGCTCTCGCAGGCGGCGCTGCTACTGACCGCGGACCGCCGCGCGCGGATCGTCGCCGGCGGCACCGATCTCGTGCCCAACCTGCGCGACGGTTTGGGCGAGCCGTCGGTGCTGGTCGACCTCTCGGCGATCCCGGGCTTCGCCGCAATCGAGGTCACGACGGAAGGCGCGACGATCGGTGCGGGGGCGACGCTGGCGAAGCTCGCCGCGCACGGGCGGCTGCGGGAGACTATCCCCGTTCTCGCCGAGGCCGCGCTCACGATCGCGGGCCCGAGCCATCGCACGGTCGCGACGGTCGGTGGCAACCTCTGCCTCGATACGCGCTGCGTGTTCTACAACCAGAGCGCGTGGTGGCGACGCGCCAACGAGTATTGTCTCAAGCACGGGGGCGACACCTGCCACGTCGCTCCGCAGGGCAAGCGCTGCCACGCGGCCTTCGCGGGTGACCTGGCGCCGGCGCTGCTCGTGCTCGGCGCGGAGGTCGACGTCGTCGGCTCGCGCGGCGCGCGGCGCATCCCGCTCGGGAGTCTCTACGCCGACGACGGCGCGGCGCACCTCGCGCTCGCGCCCGGCGAGATCGTCGTCGCGGTTCGGGTGCCCCGCCCGCCGGCGGGGTCGCGCTCCGGGTACCGGAAGGCGCGCGCGCGGGGCGCGATCGACTTCCCGCTGGCCGGCATCGCGGCGCGCGTGGCAATGCGCGACGGCAACCTCGCCGACCTGCGCGTCGCGCTCACCGGCACCAACTCCCGCCCGTTCCTGCTCGAAGGAACGGCGGAGCTCATTGGACATCCGCTCGACGACGCGATGCTCGGGAAGCTCGGCAAGCTCGTCCAGAAGCAGGTCTCGCCGATGCGCACGACGGTGACGGCCTCGAACTACCGCCGGCAGGTCGCCGCGGTGCTCGCGCAGCGGCTCGTCCGCGAGCTCGCGGGCTGACGGCATGGCAGCCGGCGCGCGCCGCTGGTCCGAGCCGGACGGCGCGCACATCGACGTGCGCGGCCTCGCGCCGCCGGGTCCAATGGTCGCGATCCTCGAGCTCGTCGGGGCGGTCCAGGACGGCAGCGACGTCGTCGTCCATCACGACCGCGAGCCGTTGTTCCTGTATCCGGAGCTCGCCGCGATCGGCTGGAGCGCCGAGCGCATCGCCGGCGAGCCCGGCGAAGTCCGGCTGCGTCTCCGGCGAGAGCCGTGAAGCCCGCGGGCGTCTTCCTCGCGGGCGCGGGCAGCCGGCTCCTTCCCGCGTCGATCCCGTTCCGCTTCTTCGGCGCGGCGGCGGTGTTTCACGTCGCCGCCTGGGTCGCGCTCTTCGCCGGAGCCGACGCCGTCCCGCGCTTTGCCGGAGGATTGGGCTGGACGCTCGCGGCGCTGCACCTCGCCACGCTCGGCGTCCTCGCGATGACGGCGATCGGCGCGGCGCTGCAATTGCTGCCCGTCGCCACGCGGCAGCCCGTCGGCGCGACGCACGGCCCCGCGCTGGTCTGGTGGCTCTACACGCCGGGCGTCGCCGCGACCGCGTGCGGCATGGGGATCGCGCAGCCGATCGTGCTCGCGGCGGGCGCGGCCCTCGTCACCCTCGCGCTCGCGCTCTTCGCGGTGCTGCTCGCGCGCAACCTCCTCGGCGCGAAAGGCATGCCGGCCGTCGTCGCGCACGGCTGGATCGCGGTGGCCTCGCTCGTCGTCGTTCTCGCGAGCGCAGTTGCGCTCGCCGGCGCCTACGTCGGCCTGTCGGTCCTCGCCCGGTGGCACGCGCTCGCGCTGCACGTCGCCTTCGCCGGCTACGGGTTCATGGGCATGCTGGCGCTCGGGCTCTCGTACATCCTCGTCCCCATGTTCGCGCTGTCGCCCGCGCCCGACGAGCGCCGCGCGCTCGCGTCGGCGGCGTGCGCGGCGGGTGCGCTGGTGCTGGCGGGCGGCGCCGCCTTCGACGTAGCCGCCGCGGCGCTGCGTGTCGCCGCGGTGATTGTCGCGGCGGTCGCGGTGACGCTCCACCTGCGTTCGATGCTGCAGGCGCTCGCGACGGGGTTGCGCCGCGAGCTCGGGCTCTCGTTCCGCCTCGTGCGCATCGCGTGGGGATGCCTGGTCGCGAGCCTCGTCGCCGCGCTCGGCGTCGCGCTCGACCTTCCGTGGGAGGGCGCAGCACCCTTGCTCGGCCTGCTGCTGGTGGGCGGCTGGCTGCTCACGTTCCTGCTCGGAGTCCTGCAGCGTATCGTCCCGTTCCTCGCGGCGATGCACGCGGGCGGGGCCGGCCGCCGACCGCCGACGCCCTCCGCGCTGACGGCGCATCGGCCGCTCCTGCTCCACTTCGCATGCCATCTGGCGGCGCTCGCGCTGCTCGCCGTGGCGATCGCGACCGATGCGCCGGCGGCGGCGCGGTTCGGCGCCGCCGCCGGGACGGTCGGAGCCGCCGCCTTCCTCGCCTTCTTCGCCGCCGCGCTGCGCCGTCGGCGGCCGGCGCCGCCGGGCCGTGCGGCCCCGGCCGCTTGATGCGCGTCAAATACGGCGCCGCCGTGCTGGAGTAATTTCGGTATCGTAATACCATAATTGGGGGTCCGCGATGGGGCAGGTCAGCCAGGCGCTCGACAGCGAGCACCGCGCCAACCTCGGTCTGCTGGGGCAGCTCGAGGCCGCGTTCGTCCGGGCGGGGCGCAACGACGCCGACGAGCGCGCGCGCCTCGCCGGTGCGCTCGCGCGGTTCCTCGAGGACGAGGTCGGCCGGCACTTCGATTTCGAGGAGCGGGAGCTGTTCCCGCGCCTCGCCGACGCCGGCGAAGGCGACATCGCGGAGCTCCTGATCGAGGAGCACGCCGCGATCCGCGCGGTGGCGTCCGAGCTCCTGCCGCTCGCGCGCAGCGCGGCGGCGCGGACGATCGAGCCTTCCGCGCTCGCAGCGCTGCAGCGCGGCGTCTCGGAGCTGGTCGAGCGGCAGGTCGCGCACATCCAGAAGGAGACGATGGCGCTGCTGCCGATGCTCGATGACCTGCTCGACGAAGAAACCGACCGCGCGCTCGCGTTCGCGTACGCCGCAGCCTAGTGAACTGTAACAACTGATTCCGAACTGATTCGGCGCGATGGATCAGAGTACTTCCACTTCACCGTCTTGGGCTGCTTGTTGTACTGGCGGATGTAGCGCATCAGCTTGCGTTTTAGGTCGGGAACGGAAGTGAAGACGCCGCGCGCAATCACGTCGCGTTCAATCTTGGCGAACCATAGCTCGACCTGGTTGAGCCAAGACGAGTATGTGGGCGTGAAGTGCAGATGAACATTCGGATGCTCAGCGAGAAAGGCATCGACGCGCTGCGTCTTGTGCGCGGCGAGATTGTCGGCAATGACGTGGATTTCTTTGCCCCGCGGCTGGTTGACCACGATGTCGGTCAGGAACGCGACGAACTCGGCCGAAGTGTGCCGCTCAGCCGTCTTGCCCAGGACTTCACCGGTCTTGGTGTTGAACGCCGCATACAAGGACAGGGTGCCGTGCCGGTAATACTCGAAGCCGTGGCGCTCTGCGCGCCCCGGCGACAGCGGCAATACGGGGTCGAGTCGATCCAAGGCTTGTATCGCTGTCTTCTCGTCGACGCAGAAGATCGCCGCATGCGCTGGTGGATTCAGATACAGCCCGATCACATCCGCCGCCTTCGCCTCGAACTCGGGATC
>DASQBO010000033.1:0-5334 GCA_035635175.1 Casimicrobiaceae bacterium
CGCGTAGGCGCCGCGGCGCACGGGCTCGAGCTCGTCGATGATCTCCATCGCCCGCACCTTGGGCGCGCCGCTCACCGTGCCCGCGGGAAACGACGCGCGCAGCACGTCGATCGACGTCAATCCCGGCTTCAGCGTTCCCTCCACGTTCGAGACGATGTGCATCACGTGCGAGTAGCGTTCGACGACCATGCGGTCGGTGACCGCGACCGTTCCCGTCGCGGCGACGCGCCCGACGTCGTTGCGGCCCAGATCCACTAGCATCACGTGCTCCGCGATCTCCTTCGGGTCGGCGAGCAGCTCCTGCGCGAGCTTTTCGTCGGCCTCGCGGGTCGCCCCGCGCGGCCGCGTGCCCGCGATCGGGCGGAGCGTGACGGTCGAGCCCTCCTTGCGCACGAGGATCTCGGGCGAAGCGCCCACGACGTGGAAGTCGCCGAAGTCGTAGTAGAACATGTACGGCGACGGGTTGAGCGAGCGCAGCGCCCGGTACAGCGACAGCGGCGACGACGCGAACGGGCGCGACAGCCGCTGCGAGAGCACGACCTGCATCACGTCGCCGGCCGCGATGTAGTCCTTCGCCTTGCGCACCGCGTCCATGAACGCCTCGGCGCCGATGCGGCTCTCGGCCCGGGTGACGGTGGCCGCCGTCTGGAAGGGGATGGCGACGGGTTCCCGCAGCGCGCTCCGCAGCGCGGCGAGGCGGGCGGTCGCGCGTCCGAAGGCGTCGGGCTCGGCGGGATCGGCGTAGACGATGAGCGAGATCTTGCCGGCGAGGTTGTCGACGACGACGAGCTCCTCGGTGAGGAGCAGGAGGATGTCGGGCACCGCGGCGAGGTCCGGGGCCGCGGGCGGCGCGGTGTCGGCGAGCCTGCGCTCGACGTGGCGCACCGTGTCGTAGCCGAACATGCCGGCGAGGCCGCCGCAGAAGCGCGGCAGTCCCGGCATCGGCGCGGCGCGGTAACGTCGCAGGAATGCCTGGACGAACTCGAGCGGGTCGCCCTCGTGCCGCTCGACGATCGTCCCCGCGTCCTCGACCTCGATCGACGTGCCCCGTGCGCGGATCCGCGTCCGCGCGGGCAGCCCGATGAACGAGTAGCGTCCGAACCGCTCGCCGCCGACGACCGACTCGAGCAGGAACGTGAACGGCGCGTGCGCGAGCTTGACGTAGAGCGACAGCGGCGTGTCGAGGTCCGCGAACGTCTCGAGGACGAGCGGGATGCGGTTGTAGCCTCGCGCGGCGAGGGCGCGGAATTCGGCTTCGTTCATGGCGCTTCGACGGCGGGTTCGACGAGACCGGCGGGCAGCCTCACGCTTTCGGGGGCGCCGCTCACGAGCGAGCGATGCCGGGCGCAGGTAGAGAGGTCAGCGGCGTCAGCGCCGCCAATCGGGCTTGTGCGAGGCCGCGGGGCCTGCGCACGAACTGCGGTCGAGTGAATCGAAGCTCAAGGGGAACCGGGTGCGACGTAGCGGACGCGATCGGCGACCGCGGCGAGCGAGTCCACTATACCATCGGCGTCGACGTCCTGCACCGGCCGCCCCTCGTTGTAGCCGTAGGGCAGCAGGAGCACCGGACAGCCCGCGGCCCGCGCCGCACGTGCGTCGTTCGCCGAGTCGCCGACCATCAGCAGGCGGCGCGGCGGCACGCCGAGCGCGGCCGCCACGTGTAAAAGTTGCGCGGGGTCCGGCTTCTTCGCCGGCAGGTCGTCGCCGCCGACCACCACCGCGAAGCGGTGCGCGATGCCCGCGCGCTCGAGGTGCGGCTGCACGAACCGGCTCGCCTTGTTCGTGACGACCGCGAGCGGAAATCCCATCGCCGCGAGGCGGCCGAGCGCCGCCGCAAGCCCGGGGAAGGAACGGGTCTCGCGGCCGAGGCATGCGGCGTAGTGTGCCTGGTAGCGGACGAGCGCCGCGGCGAGCTCGCCGTCGGAAAACGCGTCCGGCATCCTGCCCGAGGCGCGCGCGAGCGCGCGCCGAACGAGGGTCGGCATGCCCTTGCCGATCATGTCGCGGATCGCGGGCTTCGGGAGCGGGGCGAATCCCCGCTCGGCCAGGAGCGCGTTGACGGCCGCCGCGAGGTCGTGCACGGTGTCGAGGAGCGTGCCGTCGAGGTCGAAGGCGATCGCGCTCACCGCGAAGACCCGCGCGCCGTCGCGGGCCCGCACCGCGGGCGCTCCCGTCACGGCCCGATCTCGGCGCGCATCCGCGCGATCGTCGCCGCGTAGTCCGGCGTGCCGAAGATCGCCGACCCCGCGACGAAGGTGTCCGCGCCGGCCTTCGCGATGGACGCGATGTTGTCGACCTTCACGCCGCCGTCGACTTCCAGCATGATCGCGCGACCGGTCCGCTGCTGGACCGCGTCGATCCGGGCGCGCGCCGCGCGCAGCTTGTCGAGCGCGTGCGGGATGAACGACTGTCCGCCGAAGCCCGGGTTCACGCTCATCACGAGCACGAGGTCGAGCTTGTCCAGCGTGTGATCGAGCCAGTCGAGCGGCGTCGCCGGATTGAAGACGAGCCCCGCCTTGCAGCCGCAGTCGTGGATGAGACCGATCGTGCGGTCCACGTGCTCGGAGGCCTCCGGGTGGAAGCTCACGATCGCCGCGCCCGCCTTGGCAAAGTCGGGGACGATCCGGTCCACCGGCTTCACCATCAGGTGGACGTCGATCGGGACCGTTGCGTGCGGCCTGAGCGCCTCGCAGACCAGCGGCCCGACCGTCAGGTTGGGAACGTAATGGTTGTCCATCACGTCGAAGTGAATCAGGTCGGCGCCTGCGGCGACGACGGCCTTCACCTCCTCGCCCAGGCGGGCGAAGTCGGCGGACAGGAGCGACGGGGCGATCCGGTAGGGCATCTATAATCCGCGAGAGAGTGTATCGGAGCGCGGCACGTGGCCGATGCGAAGAAATACGAGATCACCGTCGCGGCGCACGCGACGTACGTCGCCGACCAGTCGGACCCGTCGCGCGACCAGTACGTGTTCGCCTACCGGATCACGCTGACCAACACGGGCAGCGTCCCGGCGCAGCTCATCAGCCGGCACTGGATCATCACCGACGGCGAGCATCGCGTCCAGGAGGTGAAGGGGCTCGGCGTCGTGGGCCAGCAGCCCTTGCTCAAGCCCGGCGAGAGCTTCGAGTACACGAGCGGGACGCACCTCCCGACTCCCGTCGGCACGATGCGCGGCAGCTACCAGATGGTGGCCGAGGACGGCTCGGCGTTCGATGCGCCGATTCCGCCGTTCACCCTGTCCGTGCCGCGCGTTCTGCATTAGGGTCTGTTCACGCTATGGGCGCGAACGCGAGCGGGCGGCGTGGGGCGCCAATCGAGGGGCACGGTCTTGCCAAATGCGGAAGCCAAGACAGGGCGTCGGGCGAGGAGGGCAACGCAGAGTGGCGCCCCAAGGCACCCGCTCCCTTGGGGCTGCTGCCGAAAACGCCCATCACGGCGTCGCGAAGTCTCGCCGGGTTCACGACCCGCCTTCGCCTTCGCGCCTTGCGTTGGGCGTTTTCGGCCGTGCAACGCGTTCGTGCCCATAGCGTGAGCAGGCCCTAACGTTCCCGCGGCGGCTTCTTCCGACGCGGACCCATCGTCCACCAAACGATGCCGACCGCGACCACGAGAGCGAACAGCGATTCGAGCAAGAACCAGCCCATGCCTGCGCGACTCCTCATTCGCGCGCGCCGCGCGCTCGCCACGGCGCTCGCGCTCCTCGCGGCCGGTTGCGTCACCGTCCCTCCGGAACGCCCGCCGCCGGCGCCGTCGCTTCCCCCGCAATACCGACCCGTCGCCTTCGCCGCGCTGCCCGGCTGGAGCGACGATCGCGTGCAGGACGCGTGGCCCGCCTTTCGCGTCGGCTGCACGGCGCTCACCGCACCCGCGGCCGCGAGCCGGACGCTATGGTCGCCGCCGTGCAGCGCCGCCGCCGCGATCGACCCGCAGGACGGCGCCGCGATTCGCGCGTTCTTCGAAGCCCATTTTAGCCCATACCAGGTCGTCGCCGCCGACGGCCGCACCGAGGGCACGATCACCGGCTATTACGAGCCGCTGCTCGCCGGCAGCCGCGTGCGCAGCGAGCGCTTCGCGGTGCCGCTCTACGCCGCGCCGGACGATCTCCTCACCATCGACCTGACCGAGCTTTATCCCGAGCTCAAGGACAAGCGGCTCCGCGGCCGCGTCGAAGGACGCAAGGTCGTGCCGTACTGGGCGCGCGCGGACATCGAGCGCGGGCGTGCGCCGCTCGACGGCAAGGCGCTCGTCTACGTCAGGGATCCGGTCGACGCGTTCTTCCTGCAGATCCAGGGCTCGGGCCGCGTGCAGCTCGCCGAGGGCGGCGTCGTGCGCATCGGCTACGCCGACCAGAACGGCCGTCCGTACCGCTCGGTCGCGCGTGTCCTGATCGACCGGGGCGAGTTGCCTGCCGAGCGGGCGTCGATGCAGGCGATCCGCGAGTGGGGCCGGCGCCATCCGGCGGAGCTGCCGGCGGTGCTCGACGAGAACCCGAGCTACGTCTTCTTCCGCGAGGTGCCAGCGCCCGCGCCGGGGACGCTCGAGGCGGCGATCGACGGCCCCATCGGCACGCTCGGCGTCCCGCTCGCTGCGGGACGCACCCTCGCCGTCGACCCGCGCGCGGTCCCGCTCGGCGCACCCGTGTTCCTCGCGACGACCTGGCCGCTGTCGAGCCGGCCGCTCGCGCGGCTCATGCTGGCGCAGGACACCGGCGGCGCGATCCGCGGCGCGATCCGCGGGGATTTCTTCTGGGGCTTCGGCGACGACGCGGGCCGCGAGGCCGGCCGGATGAAGCAGGACGGCCGGATCTGGATCCTGTGGCCGAAGGACGCGGGGGCGCCGAAGGTGGTCGACCCCTGACGAAGGAGCTACGGATGGCGCGCGAGCACCGGCAGCGAGGTCCGGCCGACCGAGCGATTGAGCATCCTTTCAGTGTCCGACTTCAAGGCGGGTTCGAACAGTTCTGATGCGCTACCCTCTGCGCTGCCTGGTGATCTTGCTGGCTCTTTGTAGCGGTTGTGCACTGGCGGACGACGGCTCAGTGTGGCGGGCACTGGAGGAGGGCGGGAAGGTTGTCTTGTTGCGCCACACGCACGTCGTCATCCGGGAGGGAATAGGAAGGCTCGTGCCCGGCAACTGCGCGGCAGAGGTCAACCTTTCCGCTCTCGGCGTTGCGCAGGCGAAGCGGCTCGGAGAAGCCTTCCGCGCACGCGGAATTGCGATCGGGAATGTCTTGTCCAGTCCCTATTGTCGCTGCATGGACACCGGCAGACTGGCGTTTGGTCACGCGACCGCTGTTTTATACTTGATGCCGCCTGGCGCAGTCTCGGAGAA
>DASQBO010000034.1:0-9452 GCA_035635175.1 Casimicrobiaceae bacterium
GATGGACAACCGCGGCAAGACAATGGTGGCCGACCAGTTCGACTTCGGCTTCGCCGTCGATTGGATGCGCAAGGACCTCGGCATCTGCATCGCGGAAGCGCGCGCGAACGGCGCCGCGCTGCCGGTCACCGCGCTCGTCGATCAGTTCTACGCGCGGCTCGCCGCGCAGGGCGGCGGCCGGCGCGACACCTCGAGCCTCATCCGGCTCCTGCGGGATCGCGGATGAGAGCGTTCGTCCGGGAGTCCCGCTCCGCGCTCGCCCGGCTCGCGCTGGTCGCTATCGCCGCCACCGCCGCCGGGAACGCGATCGCGGCCGACATCACGCTCAAGAACGCGTGGGTGCGACCCACCCGCGCCGGCTATCCGACCGCGTTCGTCTACGTCGACATCCGCACCGACGTCGCGCTCAAGCTCGTCGGCGCCCGCTCGCCGGTCGCGAAGTCGGCCGGCATCGTGCTCGTCGACCAGAATCCCGACGGCACGACGACCGAGCGCCCGGTCGAGGCGGCGGACATTCCCGCGGGCCAGGAGACGCGCTTTGCGTACAACGGCAGCCGCATCGAGCTGCGCGACGTCGTGGAGGACCTCCCGCCCGGCGCCAACGTTCCGCTGACGCTCGAGTTCGTCGAGACGAAGGGCAACGCGCGCCACGCGATCGAGATCGGCGCGCTCGTCCGCGGCGTGATCCTGCCGCCGCCCTACGAGCCCGGCAAGGCGCAGGGGGCGCCGAAGTAGCTTCGTCAGCCCTCCGGCGCGGCGATGGCGATGTCGAAGGTGATCTCGGCGGTCTTCGCGAGCATCAGCGTCGCCGAGCAGTACTTGTCCTTCGAGAGCTTCACCGCGCGCTCCACGTGGTGCGGGTCGAGCCCGCGGCCGACGACCGTGTAGCGGAGATGGATCTTCGTGAACACCTTCGGCTCCGTCGGCGCGCGCTCGGCGTCCGCCTCGACCGAGCAGTCGACGATGGGCTGGCGCGCCTTCTTCAGGATGTGGACCACGTCGAAGGCCGTGCACGCGACGGCGCCCATGAGGAAGAGCTCCATCGGGCGCACGCCGATGTTCCGCCCCCCGTGCTCCGGAGCCCCGTCGATGACGACCGCGTGGCCGCTGCCCGATTCGCCGACGAAGCTGACGCCGTCGATCCATTTTACTTTTGTTTTCATGCTCTTGAGATCTTCTCGCCGGTGCGGGCCGCGCGCCCCGCGATGCCGCGATTGTGTGGGGCGCGACCGCGGGAATCAACCGCGACGGCGCGCCCGCCCGCCGCGCGCCGCTGATTGACCCGAATGGCCAAAAACGATTAGAATGCAAGACTTTGCTGAATTCCCCGGCACGAGAAAACCGATGAAAACCGTTTCCGCCAAGCCCGCCGAAGTCGCGCGGGACTGGTTCGTCGTCGACGCGACCGACAAGGTGCTCGGCCGGCTCGCGAGCCAGATCGCGCTGCGCCTTCGCGGCAAGCACAAGGCGATCTTCACCCCGCACGTCGACACCGGGGACTTCATCGTCGTCACCAACGTCGAGAAGATCCGCGTCACCGGCAACAAGGCCGACGACAAGCTCTACCACCGCCACAGCGGCCATCCCGGCAGCATCCGCACGCTGACGTTCGCGCAGATGCAGGCGAAATTCCCGGGGCGCGCGCTCGAGAAGGCCGTCAAGGGCATGCTGCCCAAGGGCCCGCTCGGCTACCGCATGCTGAAGAAGCTCAAGTGCTACGCGGGCGAGTCGCATCCGCACGCGGCGCAGCAACCGAAAACCCTCGACCTCTGATCCCATGATCGGCAACTACTACTACGGCACCGGCCGCCGCAAGAGCGCCGTCGCGCGCGTGTTCCTGAAGAAGGGCAGCGGCAACATCGTCGTCAACGAGAAGCCCGCCGACGAGTTCTTTTCCCGCGACACGGGGCGGATGGTGATCCGCCAGCCGCTCAAGCTCACGAACCACGAGGCGACCTTCGACATCATGATCAACGTCGAGGGCGGCGGCGAGTCCGGCCAGGCCGGCGCGGTGCGCCACGGCATCACGCGCGCGCTCATCGACTACGACGCGGCGTTGAAGCCGGCGCTGTCGAAGGCGGGGCTCGTCACGCGCGACGCGCGCGAGGTCGAGCGCAAGAAGGTCGGTCTCCACAAGGCGCGCAAGCGCAAGCAGTTCTCCAAGCGCTAGCGACGCGAGCGGGCCGCGCCTGGCGCTTCCCGTCCGCCGAAGGCCGCCCGCGAGGCGGCCTTCGCGTTTTCCGGGAACCGCCGCGTCATGCCGCCGTCATAATGCGGCGGACCCGGTGCTAGAATCGACCGACCGAGAGAGCGATGATCAAGATCGGAATCGTTGGCGGCACCGGCTATACGGGGGTCGAGCTCCTGCGCCTGCTTGCCGCGCATCCGGAGGCCGACGTCCGCGCGATCACCTCGCGCAAGGACGCCGGCACGAAGGTCGCCGAGATGTTCCCGAGCCTGCGCAAGCGCTACGAGCTCGCGTTCTCCGATCCCGCGCAGACGAAGCTCGACGGCTGCGACGTCGTGTTCTTCGCGACCCCGCACGGCGTCGCGATGGCGCAGGCGCGCGAGCTGGTCGCCGCCGGCGTGCGCCTGATCGACCTCGCCGCCGACTTCCGCATCCGGGACGCCGCAGCGTTCGAGCGGTGGTACCGGATACCGCATGCGTGCCCGGAGCTCCTCGCCGAAGCCGCCTACGGGCTGACCGAGCTCAACCGCGACGCCGTCAGGCGCGCACGCATCGTCGGCAACCCGGGCTGCTATCCGACGGTGGTGCAGCTCGGGCTGTGGCCGCTGCTCGAGGCGGGGGTCGTCGACACCGAGCACCTGATCGCCGACTGCAAGTCCGGCGTCTCGGGCGCCGGGCGCAAGGCGGAGATGAATCTGATCTTCTCGGAGGCCTCGGACAACTTCAAGGCGTACGGCGTCAATGGCCATCGGCACCACCCCGAGATCGTCCAGGAGCTCGGCAAGGTCGCGCAAGGGGCGGTGTCGCTCGTCTTCATCCCGCACCTCGTGCCGATGATCCGCGGAATGCAGGCGACGCTGTACGCGCGGCTCACGAAGCCCGACGTCGACGTGCAGGCGCTCTTCGAGCGGCGCTACCAGGGGGAGCCGTTCGTCGACGTGATGCCGCCCCGGAGCGAGCCCGACACGCGCTCGACGCGCGCCGCCAACGTCTGCCGGATCGCCGTGCACCGCCCCGAGGGGGGCGACATCGCCGTGATCCTCGCGGTGCAGGACAACCTCGTCAAGGGCGCCGCCGGCCAGGCGATCCAGAACATGAACCTGATGTTCGGGCTGCCCGAGACCACGGGGCTCACGGCGTCGCCGGTCCTCCCGTAGGCTCGTCTTCGTGGCGCTGCCCGCCTCGTGGCGCCGCGCGCGCCAGTTCTTCCGCCATTTCCGGATCGACGCGCCGCGAATGGCGGTGCGCTCGCACCTGCCGTGGCCGTGGCGCGCGGTCGTCGCGGCGACCCTGATCGCGATCGTCGGCGGCATGTGGTGGTGGGGCTTCGACTTCGGGCAGATCTTCGGCGGCTTCAACCGCAAGCAGGTCGAGGCGCGGGTCGCCTCGCTCGAGACCGAGAACGGAAAGCTCGCGTCCGAGGCGGCACAGCTCCGCGCGCGGAACTCGCAGCTCGAAAGCGAGCTCGCGATGACCGCGGGCGCGCAGGCGACGCTCCAGAAGCAGGCGCTGGAGCTCATGGCCGAGAACACGGCGATGAAGGAAGAGCTCTCCTTCCTGCAGAAGCTCGTCTCCGACTCGAGCAAGCAGGGCGGCGTGTCGATCGCGCGGCTCTCGGTGGAGCGCGAGGGCGAGGACGCCTGGCACTACAGCGTGCTCGTCGTCCGGGGCGGCAGTCCCCGCGACGAATTCGACGGTGCGATCACGCTGCAGGCTGCGCTGCTGCCCGCCAGCGGCGAGGGCCGGCCCTCGACCCTGACCCTTCCGGACGACGATCCGGGCACCGGGGCGACGCTTAAGCTCAAATTCAAGTATTATCAGCGGCTTGAGGGGACGATCCGGGTTCCGCCCGGGTCTTTGGTGCGCTCGGTGACCGTCCGCGCGTTCGAGGACGGACAGGCGAGCGCCCGGGCCACGCGGACGCTTGCGGTTTCCTGAAGGAGGTCCCATGTTCGAGCGCAAGAAACCCACGCCGCCGCAAAAGCGCATCGACAGCCTGATCGGCGCCGGCACGACGGTTCACGGCGACGTCAACTTCAAAGGTGGCCTGCGGATCGACGGCACGGTGGAAGGCAACGTCCTCGCGACCGACGGCGAGCCGAGCACGCTCGTGATCAGCGAGTCGGCGCGGGTCGACGGCGAGATCCGCGTCTCGCACGTCGTCATCAACGGCACGGTGCGCGGTCCGGTGGTCGCCGACGGCTACCTCGAGCTCCAGCCCAAGGCGCGGGTGGTGGGCGATGTCACGTACAAGACGCTGGAGATGCACGTCGGATCGGTGATCGAGGGGCGCCTGAATCACGCCGAACCGGGGGGGGCGTCGGTGGTCGAATTGAAGCGAGCGGCATCCGAGTAGGCGCGAGAATTCGCGGGACCGGGGGTGTGAGACCCGGCCGCAGCCCTGACCGACCCTATCGGCGGCAGGGTTGCGGCTCCCCGAGGGCCCTCCGATAATGGGAACGATGGCAACGAGGGAAGACGCATGAACGACATGACCGAGATGCCCGCCCCGCTGATCTTCACGGACAGCGCTGCGGAGAAGGTGAAATCGCTGATCGAGGAGGAAGGCAACCCCGAGCTCAAGCTACGGGTCTTCGTCACCGGCGGCGGCTGCTCGGGCTTCCAGTACGGGTTCACGTTCGACGAGGTCGTGAACGAGGACGACACGTCGATGGTCAAGAACGGCGTGACGCTCCTGATCGACCCGATGAGCTACCAGTACCTGGTCGGCGCCGAGATCGACTACACGGAAGGCCTCGAAGGCGCGCAGTTCGTGATCAAGAATCCGAACGCGACGACGACCTGCGGCTGCGGGTCGAGCTTCTCCGCCTGACGCGGCGTCCACCGCACCGAAACGGGGCCTGCGCGGCCCCGTTTTCGTTGGTGCCGGCTTCGGAAGGCAGGCCCGGCCCGATCGAGCAGGTGCGCCGTCCGCGTCGCCCCGCGGAGTTACCGCGGGTAGATCGCCCCCAGCACTCGCGGCCCGCGCGCGCCGGTCACGGCCGGCAGGTTGCCCGGGCGGCTCGCGAGCGCCTCGCGCGCGAGCCACGCGAACGCGAGCGCCTCGACCTGGTCGACGGGAACGCCGCGCGCCGACGTCGGCAGCACGGGTCGCGGCGCGAGCGCCGCCGCGAGCGCCTCCACGAGCGCGACGTTGTGCGCGCCCCCGCCGCAGACCAGCACCTCCGCGGCATCGGCGCAATGCGCCGCGATCGCGTCGGCGACCGTGGTGGCCGTCAGCGCGACGAGGGTCGCCTGCACGTCGGCCGCGGCGAGCGTCGCGCCGGCGAGCCGCGCGTCGAGCCAGCGCGCGTTGAAGAGATCGCGCCCGGTGCTCTTGGGCGGCGGCACCGCGAAGAACGGCTCCGCCCTGAGCGCCGCGAGCAGCGCCGCGTCGACCGTCCCCGTCCGCGCCCACGCTCCGTCGCGGTCGAAAGGCGCGCCGCGGTGCCGCGCGTGCCAAAGGTCGAGCAGCACGTTCCCGGGGCCCGTGTCGAATCCGCCCGCGCCCCCGGCGTCGGGGAGGTCGGTCAGGTTCGCGATGCCCCCGAGGTTGACGACGACCCGATGGACGGCCCCGCCGAAGAGCGCGGCGTGGAACGCCGGCACGAGCGGCGCGCCCTGTCCTCCGGCAGCGACGTCGCGGCTCCGGAAGTCGGCGACGACGGTCATGTACGCCTGTTGGGCGACGCGCGCCGCGTCGTTGAGCTGCCGGGTCCAGCCTTCCTCCGGCCGATGCCTGATCGTTTGGCCGTGGACACCGGCCGCGACGACGTCGTGCGCGGGCACGCCGGCCGCGAGACAGACGCTGCGAAGCGCGTGCGCGTACAGGTCGGCGAGGTTGTTGGCGGCGCGCGCCGCGCGGACGATCTCGTCGCGCTCGGCCGCCTGCAGCGCGAGAAGCTTCTGCCGGAGCTCAGCCGGGAACGCGATGTGCGTCGCCGCGAGCGTGACGCACGGCTTCGCGCCGGGAGCGAAGTCGGCGAGCACGGCGTCGATGCCGTCGAGGCTCGTGCCGGACATCACGCCCGCGTAGAGCTCGCGGCGCGCGGACGACGACACGCGAGCGCGCTACCGCGACGCGAACGCCGCGCCGCCGAAGCGGCGGGCGACGTCGAGCTGCGCGACCGCCGGCTCGATGCGGGCGCCGAACGCAGCGCGGCGCGAGGCCGGCAGCGGCTCTCCGCCCGGCAACGCAACGGTGAGCGGGTTGCGCGCCACGTCGGCGACGCGGAACTCGTAGTGCAGGTGCGGGCCCGTGGCCCAGCCGGTCTGTCCGACGTAGCCGATGACCTCGCCCTGCGCGACGCGCGCGCCGTTCCGCAGCCGCGGCGCGAAGCGCGACAGATGCGCATAGGCGGTCGAGAACACGCCCCGGTGCCGGAGGACCACCACGTTGCCGTAGCCGGTCTGCTGCCCTGCGAACGCCACGACGCCGTTCCCCGTCGCGCGCACCGGCGTCCCGACGGGCGCGGCGTAGTCGACGCCGCGGTGCGCGCGCCAGGACTGCAGGATGGGATGGAAGCGCGCGTTCGAGAAGCCCGACGTGATTCGCGAAAACTCCATCGGCGAGCGCAGGAACGCACGGCGCAGCGCCGCACCGTCCGCCGCGTAGTAGCCCTCGCTGCCGTCGTCGTCGCGGAACAGGAACGCCTGGAACGTCTTCCCGCGATTCTCGAACTGCGCGGCGACGATGCGTCCCGTCCCGATCGGCTCGCCTTCGACCGAGCGCGTCTCGTAGACGACGGCGAAGCGATCGCCTCGCTGCAGGTCCTTGAAGAAATCGATCTCGGCCCCGAACACGTCGGCGAGCTGCAGCGTCACCGCGTCGGGCAGGCCCGCGTCGTCGGCGGCCGAAAAGAGCGACGAGCGGATCTCCCCGGCCGCCATGCTCCACCGCACGTCGACCGGGGCCGGCACCGACGTCGCCGCCAGAGCGTCGCCGTGGCGAGCGACCGTGAGCAGCGACCCCGCGGCGGTCACGAACCGCAACTCGAGCAGCGTGCCGTCGCCGCGGGTCGCCACGCGCAACGACTGGCCCGGGCGCAGCTGATAGAACGGCCGCGCCGACGGGTCCGAGGTCAGAAAGACGATCGCCTGCGGGTCGTCGACTCCGAGACGCGCGAGCGCGCTGCCGATCGTGTCCCCCCGCCGGATGTGGTCCTCGTCACGATAAGCCGTCGCGGTGCCCTCGTCCTGCGGCACGAGTGCGGGCAGCGGCAACGGGCGGACGATCGTCGTCGCGGGAGGCGGCGGCAGCGCGGTGTCCGGGGCGAGGCCGAAGGCGGCGACGCCCGACAGCGCGAGCACCGCGAGTCCGGCGAGGGCGAGCCCCGCGCGCGGCACGACCGCGCGCGCGCCGCGGCCCAGGGCACCGCGGGCACTTTGCGCTAGAATTTCCACTTTGCTCGCGGCCATGGTCCGGGCGGCAATCGGATCGAGCCGCGATTCTACCGCAGGGTCCGTCCCGCCGCAGCGCGACCCTCGCGCCCGCCGCTCCGACATGTCCTTCGACCTCGACCATCATCTCGCCGTCTTCCGGCGCGGCGCCGACGAGCTGATCGTCGAGGGCGAGCTCCTCGAGAAGCTCAAGCGCGGCCGGCCGCTGCGGGTCAAGGAGGGCTTCGACCCCACGCGGCCCGACCTGCACCTCGGCCACACGGTCCAGTTCAACAAGCTTAGGCAGCTGCAGGACCTGGGCCACCACATCATCTTCCTCATCGGCGACTTCACGGGGCTGATCGGCGATCCGACCGGCCGCAACGTGACGCGGCCGGCGCTCTCGCCCGAGGAGATCGCCGCCAACGCGAAGACGTACACCGATCAGGTGTTCCTGATCCTCGACCGCGACAAGACCGAGGTCGCGTTCAACTCGAAGTGGCTCTCGCCGCTCGGCGCGGACGGCATGATCAGGCTCGCCGCGAAGTACACGGTCGCGCGGATGCTCGAGCGCGACGACTTCGCGCAGCGCTACAGGAACGGCCAGCCGATCGCGATCCACGAGTTCCTCTATCCGCTCGCGCAGGGCTACGACTCGGTCGCGCTCCGGGCCGACGTCGAGCTCGGCGGCACCGACCAGAAGTTCAACCTCCTGGTCGGCCGCGAGCTCCAGCGCCACTACGGGCAGGAGCCGCAGTGCATCCTCACCCTGCCGCTGCTCGAGGGGCTCGACGGCGTCAACAAGATGTCGAAGTCGCTCGACAACTACGTCGGGATCACCGAGCCGCCGAACGAGATGTTCGGCAAGCTCATGTCGATCTCCGACGCGCTCATGTGGCGCTACTACGAGCTCCTGTCGTTCCGTCCGCTGGCCGAGATCGCGGCGCTCAGGCGCGAATGCGAGGGCGGGCGCAACCCGCGGGACGCGAAGGTCGCGCTGGCGCAGGAGATCGTCGCGCGGTTCCACTCGAAGCAGGCGGCGGAGCACGCGCTGTCCGAGTTCGAGGCGCGCTTCCGCGGCGGCGCGCTGCCGGAGGACATGCCGGAGCTCGTGCTGCAGACCGCCGGCGCGGGGCTGCCGATCGCGCAGCTCGCGAAGCAGGCAGGGATCGTCGAATCGACGTCCGAGGCGCTGCGGCTCATCGCGCAGCGCGGGCTCAGGGTCGACGGCGACGTCGTCGCCGACAAGGCACTTGCGATCGCCGCGGGCCGCACCGTGGTCGTGCAGGCGGGCAAGCGGAAGTTCGCGCGGGTCCGCGTCACCTGACCGGCGCCGCGCCGCCTCGCGCTCGCGACCGATGGCCCGCCCGTTCGCGACGCTCGTCGTCTGCTCGATCGACGCGGCGCGCTACGAGCGCTGCATCGCACGCTATCGGGCGCTCCTCGGCGCCGGCGATCACGAGATCATCGGCATCCACGACGCCGCCTCGCTCGCCTCCGCGTACAACTGGGCGGCGCAGCGCGCGGCCGGCGAGATCGTCGTGTTCAGCCACGACGACGTCGAGATCGTGTCGGCCGACCTCGTCCCCGCGCTGCGCCGCGCCTTCGCCTCGCTCGACGTCGTCGGCGTCGCGGGGACCTCGCTCGTCGTCGACGCCTACTGGCCGCGGGCCGGCGCGCCGCACCTCCACGGCTGGATGGCGAGCCCCGGTCCGGACGGCTACACCGTCAACGTGTACGGCGTCGAAGCCGCCGCCACGCCGGGCCTGGAGGCGCTCGACGGAGCGTTCTTCGCGGCGAGAGCCGAAGTGCTCGGCCGCGTCCGCTTCGACGAGACGACGTTCGACGGCTTCCACGGCTACGACGTCGACTTCACGTTCCGCGC
>DASQBO010000035.1:0-5810 GCA_035635175.1 Casimicrobiaceae bacterium
GTTGATGTTCTGGCACTCGTTGCAGCTCGGGCAGCGCGACGTTTCGATCCACGCTTCGTCGGACGGCGGCGCCGCGGCTTCCGCAGCGGCCGCCGGCGCGGCCTCGACGGCAGCCGCCGGGGGGGCGCCCGCGGTCGCCGCGGGCGCGGCCTGCGCCAGCGCCTCCTGAGCCTGCTGGAGCTCCGCGTCCCACGCGGCTTTCTCCTTCGCCAGCAGCCGCTCGGCATGCGAGTCGTGGATGCCGGCATGTTCCTGCAACCGGTGCCACAGCAGCAGGCAGCGGCGCGCCGCCTGCATCAGGCGCACGTCGGCGATGACGCGATGCAGCCGGTCGTCGGGATCGACGGCCCAGACGTAGGGCACGCGCTCGGCCGCCGCGCCCTCCTCCTGCGCGAGCCACTCGGCCGCAGGCAGCATCGCCGCGTTCCAGCGTTCGCGCGGGACGACCGCGAAGTGCGCCGCGTAGCGGCGGTCGCAGAGCGCGAAGTCGACGTAGCTGAACGCCACCTCTTCGTGCACGCGCTGCATGGCTTCGTCCGAATACTCGAGCGCGTCGACCGGCCAATCGGCATCCGGATTGCGGTTGTGCTCGAACGAGAAGCGCGTCGCCCAGTTGGGGCCCGACGCGGCGTCGTACGAGAAGGCCGGGAAGGCGCGCGCCTCGCGCGCCGCAGCCGCAGTGAGATAGGGCGGCAGGTCGCCGGCCGCCGCCGGCGAGCCGGCGAACACGCTGAAGAGCGCCGGCCCGCGGCAGGCGAGCCCGCGCGCGATCCGATCG
This sequence comes from Casimicrobiaceae bacterium, assembly GCA_035635175.1. Lineage (GTDB taxonomy): Bacteria > Pseudomonadota > Gammaproteobacteria > Burkholderiales > Casimicrobiaceae > CAIWHR01. Next base: position 779 of record DASQBO010000035.1, read on the forward strand.
CGCAGCGCGTAGAGGTCCGCGCTCGTCGCCTGCAGCACGAACATGCCGCCGAGTCCCATCGCCGTCGTCGCGAGCCGCGCGCTGCGCACGCCGAACGCGAAGTGCCCGGTGCCGATCGACGCCTCTTCGAGGAGGTCGGTCTGCACGACCAGCACCTTCACCGGCAGGCCGGCCGACAGCATCTCGATCAGGCCCGCGTTCTCGGGCGCGTCGTTGCGGCCAGCGGGAATGCAGACGAGGTAGTTCGGGAAGAGCGCGAGGTCATCCGCGGTCAGCGCGTGCTCGTCGTAGCGCTCGAAGAACGCGTCGTGATCGGCCTCGACGTAGGCGCCGTTCGACTCCAGCTCGGCGATCGCGATCGCCTTGACGACCTCGGCCAGGCGGGGCAGCCGATCGCGGTACGCGGCGGCGGCCGCCGCGCAATCGTCGAACACGAAATCCCAGCCCGTCGTCGCCGGCTCGTCGCGCCCGCCGTAGAACGGCTGCTTGCCGAGGACGTCGAGGGCCCATTCGATGCGCCGGCGCCGCGCAGGCGGCAGCTCGTCCCGCGGTGCGCTGCGAACTACGAGCTTCGACATCACCGCGAAGTCGAACACGTCGGCGTGGGCACCGCCGATCGCGGCGGCAAGCGCCGCGGGTTGCTGGCCCGCCGCCGAGCGCGCGAACGCCGCACGGCGAATGTCGGACAGCCTGCGGATCAGCGAGTCCACCAGCGTCCGGAACTCGCGCGTCTTCTGCGCCTGCGCGTGCCGCCAGGCCTGCTTGATCACCCGCACGGGAAGCGCAGGATCGCACTCGACCAGCTCGCCGTCGACCGGCAGCGAATCGCCCGCCTGCGCGAGGACCTTCGCCACCGTCTCGTCGGCGGCACTCACGCGCTCGGCCGCCCGCGCCCACAGCTTCGACAGCGTGCCGGTCTCGCCCGCCGCGACCATCGCACGAAGCTCGCGCTCGAGCCGGAGCACGTGCTTGCGCAGCCGCTCCCCTTCGATGCCGCGCGGGGCGAGATCGGACAGGAGCTTCGTCACGACGCCGGAGAGCGAATGCACGTATTCGGGGCCGTCGGCGTCCTCGGGGAGCACCAGCGGATAGTCGTAGCGCAGGCGCGTGAGGTCGCGGTAGCCGGCGAGGATCGCCGGTCGCAGCGTCCCGACGTCGACCGGGGTTAGGCCCTGCCCCGCCCGGTTGCCGGTCATGTGGAAGACGCGCTGGTCCTGGAATTTCGCCGCCATGTCCATGGGATGTCGCTCGTGTCGATCACGCGGCGCGCCGCGTGGCGCCCTCTTCCGGCCAGATCGTGACCTTGTCGAACTCCGCCTCGAGGCCCGCGCGGATGCGCTCGGGCGTGCGCGGCTGCCCCGCGCTGCGCAAGTCCTCGTAGCAGGGGACGTCGGGATTCTGGTAGAGGATGCCGACCGGGATCGGATCCTCGGCGGACGCGATCTCGCGGGCCTTGTGGATGTCGCGCGGATCGTGCTCGCGCTGGTTCTTGTAGATCCGGCTCGTCTCGGGGGAGAGCTCGAGACCGTCCTTGTGCGTGAGCAGGAGCGTCCTCGCCGGGTCGTGCAGCCACGGCTCGAACATCTTGGGCAGGAACTCGGGGCAGCGCTGGATCACGCGGATGAAAGAGAAGCCGCGGTGCCGATACGCCTTGGCGATGATGTCGTAGAGGAGCTCCGGGATCCAGTCGACGCCCTGGGCGACGAACGACACGTTCTGCACGCCGAGCGTCACGGTCAGCGGATTCAGCGCCTCGAGCACGGCACCGCGCGGCGTCGTGTTGCTCTTCATGCCGTGCGGCGAGGTCGGCGAGGCCTGCTTCTTGGTGAGCCCGTAGACGTGGTTGTCGTGGAGCAGCACCGTCAGGTTCATGTTGTAGCGGATCGCGTGGATCCAGTGCGCGGCGCCGATCGAGCAGCAGTCGCCGTCGCCCGTGTTCACGAACACGGCGAGGTCCGGACGCGCCATCTTCACGCCTTCCGCGATCGGGAACGCCCGGCCGTGGATGCCGTGGAAGCCGTAGGTCTTCATGTAGTGCGGGAAGCGCGAGCTGCAGCCGATGCCGGACACGAACACCGTGCGCTCGGGCGCGAGGTCCTCGTCGCGGCACAGCCGCTGCACGGCGGCGAGGATCGCGTTGTCGCCGCAGCCCGAGCACCAGCGCGGCACGCCGCCCTGGTAGTCCTCGAGATTGTGATGCTCCTCGTGGAGCTTGATGATGCACTGGGTGACGGGGATCGCCATGGTCAGCCTTCCTGCAGTTTCGCCTTGATCGCCTTCACGACGTCGCCGGGCTTGATCGGCTGGCCGCGCGCCTCGCTCCAGCAGTCGACGTCGACCAGGTAGCGGGAGCGGAGCATCATTGCGAGCGCCGAGTAGCGACGGTTGTCCTCGTCGATCAGCTCGTCCTCGCGCCGGTCGGACCAGTTGCCTTCGACCGTCATCACCTTGCCGAAGCGCTGCAGGATCTCGCGGATGCCCGACGGCAGCGGCTGGATGAAGCGAAGGTGCAGCGACGACACCTTCAACCCCTCGGCGCGCGCGCGGTCGACGGCCTCCTCGATTACGCCCTTGTTGCTGCCCCAGCCGACGACGAGGAGGTCGCCGTCGGGGTCGCCGTGGACCGGCGGCGTCCGGAGCGTCTTCTGCAGCGCGGCGAGCTTGAGGCTCCGCGCGCGCAGACCCTCTTCGTTGGTCGTCGGGTCGTAGGCGACCTTGCTCGCGCGATCGTGCGCGAGCCCGGTCAGCGTGTGCATGCCGCCCGGCTGCCCGGGAATGAAGCGGTGCGCGATTCCGGTGACCGGGTCCCAGTCGTACGGCTTCGTCCCTTCCGGCACGGGAGTCTGGTCGAGCGGCGGCGCGAGCCAGTCCTCGGAGAACGTCGGCCGCGGGAACGGCGCCTGCGCGGTGGCGAGGCTCGCGTCGGACAGCACGACCACGACCGTGTTGAACGTCTCGGCGATCTTCCGCGCGGTGATCATCGAGTAGAAGCAGTCCTCGATGTCGGACACCGCGAGCACGACCTTCGGCGCGTCGCCGTGGCTGCCGTAGATCGCCGTCAGCAGGTCGCCCTGCTCCACCTTCGTCGGCTGGCCGGTCGAGGGCCCGCCCCGCTGGACGTTGACGACGACGAGTGGGATCTCGGCCATCACCGCGAGCCCGAGCCCCTCCTGCTTGAGCGAGTAGCCCGGGCCGGACGTGATCGTGACCGCGCAGCGGCCGGCGTACGATGCGCCGATCGCGAACGCGCACGCGGCGATCTCGTCCTCCGCCTGGTGGACGAGGCCGCCGACCTTCTCGAACACGTCGGACAGGTAGTGCGACGCCGAGGTCGCCGGCGTGATCGGATACATCGCGCAGACGTCCATCCCGGATGCCAGCACGCCCAGCGCGATCGCGGTATTGCCGTTGACGACGATCTGGGGCACCAACGACTTCTCGGCGGGAATCGCGTACTTGAAGTCGAGGTTGGCCTCGCCCCAGGCGAAGCCCGCTTCGAGCAGCCGGACGTTGGTGGCGATGACCTTCTCGTCCTTCTTGCCGAATATCCGCGCGACCTGGTCGCGCCCGAGCTGGAGGTCGAGGCTGTAGATGCTGCAGAGCATGCCCAGCACGAACATGTTCTTGCCGCGGCGGGCGTCGGTCATCAGCGATCGGCACTCGCGCTCGAGCGGTATCTCGATCAATCGATAGCCCGCCTCCTTGAGCGACGCCACCGTCTCGACGTAGGACTTTGCGATCTGCGGGTCCTTGTGCTCGCGCCACATCGACTCGAGCAGGATCGTCGCGCCGGCCTTGAGCTCGCCCGCGCGGACGCGGCCGATCAGGACTTGCTCGTTGAACGCGACGACCAGGTCGGTCTCGTCGCCGCCGTTCGTCACGCGCTTCCCGCCGATGCGGATCCGGATGCCGGAGGCGCCGGCGACGCTTCGCGCCGGCGGCTGGATCTCGGCCGGAATGATCTCGACGGTCCAGATGCCGTTGCCGCTGCGCGCGGCGATCGCGCCCAGCGACTGGCCGCAGCGCTGCGCGCCCTCGCCCGAATCGCTGATCACCTCGACGATGTGCTCGGTGAGAATCTTCGCGCGTTTCGCGCCGGCCGGGCCGGGCTTCACGGGTCGTTCGATGACTGCGGCGTCGCTCATCGGGGGGCCTTCTTGAATGAGTTCAGGCGAGGCGCACGCGCGCGAAGCCGTGCTCCTCGAACGGGATGCCGAAGCGCGTTTCCGCCGATGCGGCTTCGTAGACGGAATCGGTGTCGCGCAGGCCCAGCCACGCCTTCATGCCGCGCGCCGCCTTGCGGCCGGCCCCCATCGCTTCGATGACGGTCGCGGCGCCGGTGACGATGTCGCCGCCCGCGTAGACGCCGGCGATCGACGTGGCGAGGTTCCCGTCCGTCCAGATGTACCCGCGCTTGTCGAGCTTGAGCTTCGAGGTCTGGCCGATGATCGGGTTGGCGTTGGTCCCGATCGCGAAGACGACCATGTCGGCCGCGAATTCGAACTCGCTGCCGGGCACCGGGACCGGACGCCGGCGGCCCGAGTCGTCGGGCTCGCCCAGCTCCATCTTCACGCAGCGCAGGCCGCGGACGAAATTGTTCGCGTCCCCGAGGATCTCGACGGGACTCGTGAGCCAGTTGAAGTCGACCCCCTCCTCCTCGGCGTGGTGGACCTCCTCGACCCGCGCCGGGGCTTCCTTGCGCGAGCGGCGGTAGATGCAGTGCACCGATTCGGCGCCGAGCCGCAGCGACACGCGGAGCGCGTCCATCGCCGTGTTGCCGGCGCCGATGACGGCCACGTGCTTGCCCGGCTTCAGCGGCGTGTCGAAGTTCGGGTAGTCGCGGGCGCGCATCAGGTTGCAGCGCGTGAGGAGCTCGTTCGCCGAGAGCACGCCGTTCAGCGACTCGCCCGGGATACCCATGAAGCTCGGATAGCCTGCACCGGTGCCGATGAAGACGGCGTCGAAGCCGAGCTCGGTCACCATCTGCTCGATCGTGAACAGGCGCCCGACGAGCGTGTTGCACTCGAACTTG
>DASQBO010000036.1:0-4626 GCA_035635175.1 Casimicrobiaceae bacterium
GTGGCCGCGCGCGTGCCCGCCTCCGGCAAGGACGTGAAGCCGGTCGCGGCCGCGCGCCCGGCCGAGACCGCCCGCGCGGCGGCCTAGGGAAGCTCTGCATAACCCGCGCGGTCGCGACGGGTGCTTGGCGGGATGGGATGCCTCATTTGCCAAATGAGGCGCGGCGCCGCCAAGGCCGGGCGCCTTTGCAAGCCGCGCGACAAGGCAGACCGCCCGCCCAGCCCCGTCCCTCCGGGCTGCTGCGAAATCCGGCGCCTGCTTCGCCTCGCTCCTCGGCTTCGTACCACGCGGTACGACCTTCGTCGCTCGTCGCGCATTCATCCGGATTTCGCCGTGCAGCGCGGCCACGTGGGTTGTGCAGAGCTTCCCTAGACCCGTCCGCCTGCCAGACCTAATTCGGCGCCGGCTCGGCCGCGAGCCGGGTTCGCAGGTCGGCGATCGCCGCCTGATCGCTGCTGTAGATGTTCCGCCTGCCGAGCGCCTCGAGGGCCCCGGTCCGTTCGAGGACGTCCTCGACCTGTCGCTTGAGACCGCTCAGCACGAGCGTCACGCCGCTCTGCCGCAGGCGCACGGAGAGGTTGCGCAGCGTCTCCACCCCGGACGCGTCGATGTCGTTGATGCTGTGCCCCGAGACGAGGATGTACGCCACCTCGGGGCGGTCCCGCTCGAGGCGCAGCACCGCGTCCTCGAAGAACGACGCGTTGGCGAAGTAGAGCGAGGCGTCGAAGCGGATGGCGCCGATCCGCTCGTGGAGCGGCGGCAGGTCGAAGCGCGCCGCGTCGCGCAGGAGCCCGTCCTCGTGCAAGCCGACGATGGCGACGCGCGGACGCATGCGCCGGTAATAGAACGCCACGAGCGAGATGATGATCCCGGCGAGGATGCCGTTCTGGATGTTGGGTGCGAAAGCCAGGGTGATGACGAACGTGGCTGCGGCGGCGATGCCGTCGTCCTTGCTCGCCCGCCACGCCCGGGTCAGCGCGCGCACGTCGACGAGATTGAGGACCGCCAGCATGATCATCGCGGCGAGCACGGGCTTGGGAAGGTCGGCGAGATACGGAGTGAAGAACAGCAGCGTCAGGAGCACGGCGGCGGCCGCGAAGATCGACGAGAGCCCGGTCGTCGCGTGCGACGAGAGGTTCAGCGCCGAGCGCGAGAACGAGCCGCTGACCGGCATCGACTGGCAGAACGCCGCGGCGATCTTGGCGAGGCCCTGGCCGATCAGCTCCTGGTTCTCGTCCCAGCGCGTGCGCTTGCGGATGGCGATCACCTTGCAGCTCGACATCGCCTCCATGAAGCTCAGCAGCGCGACGACGAAGCCCGCGGGCAGGAGAGCGCGCAGCGCCGTCCAGTCGAGGTCGGGCAGGGCCAGCAGCGGAAGGCCGGCGGGGACCTCGCCGACGACGCGGCCGCCCCGCTCGGCGAAGCCTAGCGCGTGGCTCACCCACGTCGCGAGCACGACCGTGACCAGCACGCCCGGGAAGCGCGGCGCGAAACGGCGGAAGGCGACCATGAGACCGATCGCCGCCACGCCGAACGCGAGCGAAATCTCGTGCAGCAGATCGGGACGGGATACGACGTTCCAGGTGTCGAGCAGCAGGTGCTTCGACTGCCGCACGGGGATGCCCATCAGCGCCGGCAGCTGCGACAGCGCGATGATCAGCGCCGCGGCGTTGATGAATCCCATCAGCACCGGGTGCGACACGAGGCTCAGGAGGACCCCGGCACGGGCGAGGCCGAAGCCGAGCTGGATGAGCCCCGAGACGAGCGCGAGCATCGTCACGTAGGCGTAGAACTGCTCGGTTCCCGGCGGGACCAGCACGCCCACGCTGGCGGCGGTCAGCAGCGATGTCAGCGCCACCGGGCCCGTCGACAGGATCAGCGACGAGCCGAACAGCGCACCGACGATCGCCGGGATGAACGCCGCGTAAAGCCCGTATTGCGGCGGCACGCCGGCGAGCTGCGCGTAGGCGAGTGACTGGGGAATGGCCACCAGCGAGACGGTCACGCCCGCGATCAGGTCGCCGCGCAGCGACGCGGGAGTGACGCGGGGCCACCCCAGGAACGGCAGCCACCGCACGAAGCGGCCGGCCCGGGGCCTGCCGGCGGCGACATGCGTGGGGTGGCTCGTCATCGGCTTGCGGCTGGCCGGGATCGACCTCGCGGCCGGCCGAGGGGTCGCCCGGACCGCTCCATCGCTGCGGGCCGCGGGCGCCTCGTCGTCCCCATTCTACCGCCGGAGCCGACGACCGTTAGCGCTGCTTCACGCAGTCCATGAAGTAACGGCTGCGGCTGCCGTCGCGCTCCTCGATCAGCCCGTGGATGTCGGTGTCGAAGCCGGGGAACTGCGCGTTGAACGTCCGCGCGAACTTGAGGTACTCGACGATCGTCCGGTTGAAGCGCTCGCCCGGAATCAGGAGCGGAATGCCCGGCGGGTACGGCGTGAGCAGGACGCTCGTCACGCGGCCCTCGAGGTCGTCGATCTCGACGCGCTCGATCTCGCGGTGGGCCATGCAGGCGAACGCGTCGGACGGCTTCATCGCCGGCTGCATGTCGGAGAGGTACATCTCGGTGGTCACGCGCGCGACGTCGTTCGCCTTGTACGCCTCGTGGATCTGCTGGCAGAGGTCGCGCAGCCCGACGCGCTCGTAGGCGGGGTGCGCCGCGACGAACTCCGGCAGGATCCGCCACAGCGGCTGGTTCTTGTCGTAGTCGTCCTTGAACTGCTGCAGCGCGGTCACGAGCGTGTTCCAGCGGCCCTTGGTGATGCCGATCGTGAACATGATGAAGAACGAATAGAGCCCCGTCTTCTCGACGATGACGCCGTGCTCGGCCAGGAATCGCGTCACGATCGACGCCGGGATCCCGGTCTTCGCGAACTTGCCCGACACGTCGAGCCCCGGCGTGATCACGGTCGCCTTGATCGGGTCCAGGATGGTGAAGCCGGGCGCGAGGTCGCCGAAGCCGTGCCACTTCTCGTTCGCACGGAGCAGCCAGTCGTCGCGCTTGCCGATGCCCTCGGGCGCGAGCCGCTCGGGCCCCCACACCTTGAACCACCAGTCCTTGCCCCATTCGTCGTCGACCTTGCGCATCGCCCGACGGAAGTCGAGCGCCTCGACGATCGACTCCTCGACGAGCGCGGTGCCGCCGGGCGGCTCCATCATCGCCGCCGACACGTCGCACGACGCGATGATCGCGTACTGCGGCGAGGTCGACGTGTGCATCAGGTAGGCCTCGTTGAAGATGTGGCGGTCGAGCTTGCGCGACTCCGACTCCTGGACGATGATCTGCGACGCCTGCGAGATGCCGGCCAGCAGCTTGTGCGTGGAGTGCGTCGCGAAGATCAGCGAGTCCTTGCTGCGCGGCCGGTCCTTGCCGATCGCATGCATGTCGCGGTAGAAGTCGTGGAAGGCCGCATGCGGCAGCCACGCCTCGTCGAAGTGGAGCGTCTCGATCGAGCCGTTCAGCGTCTGCTTCAGCATCTCGACGTTGTAGGCGATGCCGTCGTACGTGCTCTGGGTGAGCGACATGATGCGCGGCTTCTTGTTCTTCGCCTCGCGCGCGAACGGGTTCGCCTCGATCCGCTTCCGGATGTTGTCCGGGCGGAACTGGTCGAGCGGGATCGGGCCGATGATCCCGAGGTGGTTGCGCGTCGGCGGCAGGAACACGGGGATCGCGCCGGTCATCGTGATCGCGTGCAGGATCGACACGTGGCAGTTGCGGTCGACCACCGCGATGTCGCCCGGCGCCACGTTCGCGTGCCACACCATCTTGTTCGACGTCGACGTCCCGTTGGTGACGAAGAAGCAGTGGTCGGCGTTGAAGATCCGCGCTGCGTTGCGCTCCGCGGCGGCGACCGGCCCCGAGTGGTCGAGCAGCTGGCCGAGCTCGTCGACCGAGTTGCAGACGTCGGCGCGGAGCATGTTCTCGCCGAAGAACTGGTGGAACATCTGGCCGACCGGGCTCTTCAGGAACGCGACGCCGCCCGAGTGGCCCGGGCAGTGCCACGAGTACGAGCCGTCCTGCGCGTAGTCGACGAGTGCGCGGAAGAACGGCGGCGCGAGCGAGTCGAGGTAGCTCTTGACCTCGCGGATGATGTGCCGGGCGACGAACTCCGGCGTGTCCTCGAACATGTGGATGAAGCCGTGCAGCTCGCGCAGCACGTCGTTCGGGATGTGGCGCGAGGTGCGCGTCTCGCCGTAGAGGTAGATCGGGATCTCGGCGTTCTTGAACCGGATCTCGTCGATGAACTTGCGCAGGTTGAGCACCGCCGGGTCGAGTTCGGGCCCCGGCGTGAACTCCTCGTCGTCGATCGACAGGATGAACGCGGAGGCGCGGCTCTGCTGCTGCGCGAACTGCGAGAGGTCGCCGTAGCTCGTGACCCCCAGCACTTCCATCCCTTCCTTCTCGATGGCCGCGGCGAGCGCCCGGATCGAGAGCCCCGAGGCGTTCTCGGAGCGGAAATCCTCGTCGATGATGACGATCGGAAAGCGGAAGTTCATGGGCCCCCTTGATGCGCCCGCCGAGCGGGCGGCCCTTGCTGGAAAGGCGCGGATTATACGCGGTCTGGCGCGCCGCAAGACCGCGGTTGCGGGCTTCCTTGAGCGCCGTCAACGTGGGCGTGGCGCT
>DASQBO010000037.1:0-3002 GCA_035635175.1 Casimicrobiaceae bacterium
TCTCCTCGAACAGCAAACCGTAGGGATTGATCAGGAAACGCGGCTCGCGTCCCGGCAGGCGTGCCGAGACGTGCGTGTAGATCAGGTCCGTCATCCGGAAGTGCGCGACAAGGCGGTAGCACGCCGCGAGATCGGCGCGCACGCGCGCGGCGGCGCCCTTCGGAGCCGCGGCGGCGCGGCGGCGGGCGGCGTTCACGCTACGCTCCCGGCACGACGCTCGCCGCGCCGTGCCACATGCCCGCGATCGTCCGCGTGAGCTGCGGCAGCCGGCCGTGGAAGAAGTGGCCGCAGCCGGGGAACACGACGATCGGCAGCTCGCGCGGCCGGGCCCACGCGAGCACCGCGGCGAGCGGCACCACGTCGTCCTCCTCGCCGTGGATCACGATCGTGTCCGCGGCGACCGCGGCCTCGCCGATGCGCTTCACTGCAGGTCCCACGAGCACCAGCCGCTCCGCGGGAACGGCGGCGGCGACGCGGGTCTGCACGAACGAGCCGAACGAGAAGCCGGCGAGCGCCACCGGAAGCTCTCCGAAGCGCCGCTTCGCGTGCGCGAGCGCCGCGAGCGCGTCGTCGGTCTCGCCGACGCCGTCGTCGAACGCCCCCTCCGAGCGGCCGACGCCGCGGAAGTTGAAGCGCACGGCGGCGTAGCCGAGCCCGAAGAACGTCTTCGCGAGCGTCTGCGCGACCTTGTTGTCGAGCGTGCCGCCCTGCAGCGGGTGCGGATGCGCGACGAGCGCCAGCCCTCGCGGCGCCTGCGCCGGCGCGTTGACGACCATCTCCAGCGCGCCGGCGGGCCCGTCCACGACGAAGCGCTCGGCGCTCTTCGGCGTCAAATGCGAAGCCTTTCGACGATCTCGCCGCCGAGCACGTGGCGCTCGATGATCTCGTCGATGTCCGCGCGGTCGACGTACGTGTACCAGACCGCGTCGGGATAGACGACGAGCACCGGCCCCTCCTCGCAGCGGTCGAGGCAACCCGCCTTGTTGATGCGGACCTTGCCCCTGCCGTTCTCGCCGAGCGCCTTGATGCGCGCCTTCGCGTACGCCTGGAGCTCGGGCGAGCCGTGGTTCGCGCAGCACGCTTCCGGCGGATCGCGCTTGTTGCAGCAGAAGAAGACGTGGCGCCGGTAGTAGCTCATGTCGAGGAGGCGGCCGAGCGTCGATTATAGCGGAGCGGAGTCGCTATAATCGTGGGCCCCCTCCGCCGTCTCCCGCCCTTGAAGCTCTACCGCCGGTTGTTCCGCTACACGCGCCCGTACCGGGGCGTGTTCGCGCTCGCGATCCTCGGCATGCTGCTCGTCGCGTCGACCGACGTGATGATGCTGCAGCTCGTGCGGCCGATGATCAACGACATGAATTCGATCGACGCTGCGACGGCGCGCTGGGTGGCGGCGCTGATCGTCGGCGTGTTCGTGCTGCGCGGCATCGGCAGCTACGCGAGCGAGTACGGGCTCGCGTGGATCGGCTCGCGCGTCGTGTTCGACGTGCGCTGCGAGGCGGCCGACCATCTGCTGCGGCTGCCGACGCCGTACTACGACGCGTCGTCGGCCGGCGTGCTGCTTTCGAAGCTCACCTACGACGCGCAGCAGATCGCCGCGACGGCGTCCGAAGCGGTTACCGTCCTGATCCGCAACACGCTGACGATCGCGTTCATGCTGGCGTACCTGCTGTGGATCAACTGGCAGCTGACGCTGATCGCCTTCGTGACGTTCCCGTTCGTCGGCTACGCGATCCGCAAGATCAGCCGGCGGCTCAAGCGCGTGAGCATTCTGGTCCAGGAACGCATGGGGCTGCTCACGCACGCGCTCGAGGAGGCGATCGGCGCGCACCGGGTGGTCAAGGTGTTCGGCGGCGAAGCCTACGAGAGCGGACGGCTGCGCCACGCGGCGGACCGGCTCCGGCTGGCGACGGCGAAGCAGGCGGCCGCCGCGGCGCTCGGCACGCCGATCAACCAGATCATCGTCTCGATCGCGATCGGCGTCATCATCTGGCTCGCGATACGGCAGAGCGCGGGCGAGCCGTACCGCGCCGGCGACTTCATCACCTACGTCTTCGCGCTCCTGCATCTGCTGAACCAGCTGAAGACGCTGACCAACGTGTCGGGGACGATCCAGCGCGGCCTCACGGCGGCCGAAAGCGTCTTCGCGCTGATCGACGAACCGGCCGAGGTCGATCACGGCACGGTCGCGATCGAGCGCGCGCGCGGCGCGATCCGCTTCGAGCGCGTGACGAAGCAGTACGCGCCCGGCGCGCCGCCGGCGCTCGACGGCGTCGACCTCGAGATCGCGTCCGGCGAATCGGTCGCGCTGGTCGGGCCGTCGGGGGGCGGCAAGACGACGCTCGTCAACCTGATCCCGCGGTTCTACGCGCCCACCGGCGGCCGCGTGCTGCTCGACGGGCGCGATCTCGCCGAGATCCGCCTGCCCGATCTCCGCCGGCAGATCGCGCTCGTCTCGCAGGAGATCGTGCTCTTCAACGACACGATCGCCGCCAACGTCGCGTACGGCGCAATGGCCGACGCGCCGCGCGAGGCGATCGAGCGGGCGGCGGCGGCGGCGAACGCACTCGATTTCATCCGCGAGCAGCCGGAGGGGTTCGACACGATCGTCGGCGAGCGGGGGATCCGGCTCTCGGGCGGGCAGCGGCAGCGCATCGCGATCGCCCGCGCGATCCTCAAGGACGCACCGATCCTGATCCTCGACGAGGCGACCTCCGCGCTCGACACCGAGTCGGAGCGGCTGATCCAGGCGGCGCTCGACGTGCTCATGCGCGGGCGCACGACGATCGTGATCGCGCACCGCCTCTCGACGATCGAGCACTGCGACCGGATCGTCGTGCTGGAGCGCGGGACGATCGTCGAGCAGGGCACGCACGCGGAACTGCTTGCGCGCGGCGGGACCTACGCGCGGCTCGCCTCGCGCCAGTTCAGGGACGAGGAGGGCGAAAGGCCGGACGCCGAGGAACGGCCGCTGTCGACGCTGGGTTGACGCGCGGGCGTGCGGG
>DASQBO010000038.1:0-8475 GCA_035635175.1 Casimicrobiaceae bacterium
GCCGCGTCCGGTCGATGCCGGGCAGGACGCTCCGCGGTCCTTCCCCGGGACGGGGCGACCCGTCCGGCCACGGGGTCCAAAACTGGCCGCCGTCGCTGCATCGGGCGCACTCCGGGGCGCCCCCGGCGGAGTCAAGTTGGAGAGAAGGCAGTCATGATCCAGATGCAATCGGTGCTGGACGTCGCCGACAACACGGGCGCGCGTTCGGTCATGTGTATCAAGGTGCTGGGCGGCAGCAAGCGCCGCTACGCGCACATCGGCGACGTGATCAAGGTCTCCATCAAGGACGCCGCTCCCCGCGGACGCGTCAAGAAGGGCGAGATCTACAACGCGGTCGTGGTGCGCACGCGCCACGGCGTGCGCCGGGACGACGGCGCGCGCGTGCGCTTCGACACGAACGCGGCGGTGCTGCTCACCCCGAAGCTCGAGCCCATCGGCACGCGCATCTTCGGGCCGGTCACGCGCGAGCTGCGCACCGAGCGGTTCATGAAGATCGTCTCGCTCGCGCCGGAAGTGCTGTAGGCGGAGCTGCGGGAGACAGAGAATGCGCAAGATCAGGAAGGGCGACAACGTGGTGGTCATCGCGGGCCGGGACAAGGGCAAGCGCGGCCAGGTCACGCGGGTCACCGAGACGCACGTCGTCGTCGGCGGAGTGAACCAGGTGAAGAAGCACCAGCGTCCGAACCCGATGAAGAACGAGCCGGGCGGCATCGTCGCGAAGGAGATGCCGCTCCACGTCTCGAACGTCGCCGTGTGGAATCCGGTGACGCAGAAGGCGGACCGCGTCGGCATCCGCGTGCTCGAGGACGGCCGCAAGGTGCGCTTCTACAAGTCGAACGGCGAGCTCATCAACGCGTAACGAAGACACAGCCATGGCCCGCCTCAAGGAAGTCTACCGGAAGGAAATCGTCCCCGCGCTGGTCAAGCAGTTCGGGTACAAGTCGACGATGGAAGTGCCCCGCATCGAGAAGATCGTCCTCAACATGGGCGTCGGCGAGGCCACCTCCGACAAGAAGCTGCTCGAGAACGCCTCGGGCGACATGCAGAAGATCTCGGGGCAGAAGCCGGTGATCACGAAGGCGAAGAAGGCGATCGCCGCGTTCAAGATCCGCGAGGGCTACCCGATCGGCTGCATGGTCACGCTGCGCCAGGAGCGGATGTACGAGTTCCTCGACCGACTCGTCTCGATCGCGCTGCCGCGCGTCCGCGACTTCCGCGGCGTGTCGAGCCGCTCGTTCGACGGCCGGGGCAACTACAACATGGGTGTCAAGGAGCAGATCATCTTCCCCGAGATCGAGTACGACAAGATCGACGCGATCCGCGGGATGAACATCACGATCACGACGAGCGCGAAGACGGACGCCGAGGCGAAGGCGCTCCTCGCCGCGTTCCGCTTCCCGTTCAAGAACTGAGGCCGACATGGCGAAACTGTCCCTGATCAACCGCGAGGAAAAGCGGCGCGCGCTCGTCAAGAAGTACGCGAAGAAGCGCGCGACGCTCCTGTCGATCGCGAACAGCGCGAAGGCCTCGGACGAGGACCGCGCCGCGGCGCGGCTGAAGCTGCAGCAGCTCCCGCGCAACTCGAATCCGACGCGCTTGCGCAACCGCTGCGCGATCACCGGCCGCCCGCGCGGCTACTTCCGCAAGTTCGGCCTGTCCAGGAACAAGCTGCGCGAGATCGCGATGCGCGGCGAGGTGCCGGGCATCGTCAAGGCCAGCTGGTAAGCGAACGGAAATGAGGGGCAAAGCATGAGCATGACTGATCCGATCGCGGACATGCTGACGCGCATCCGCAACGCGCAGATGGTCGAGCAGACCGTCGTCGCGATGCCGTCGTCGAAGGTGAAGCTCGCCATCGCCAAGGTGCTGAAGGACGAGGGCTACATCGACGGCTTCAAGGTGTCGGGCGAGGAGGCGAAGCCGGTGCTCGAGATTGCGCTCCGCTACTACGCGGGCCGTCCCGTGATCGAGAAGATCGAGCGGGTCTCGAAGCCGGGGCTGCGCATCTACAAGGGCAAGGACGACATTCCCCGCGTGATGAACGGCCTCGGGATCGCGATCGTCTCGACGTCGCGCGGCGTGATGACCGACCGCAAGGCGCGCGCCACCGGCGTCGGCGGCGAAGTGCTCTGCATCGTCGCGTAACGAAGGACGAAAACGATGTCTCGCATCGGCAATCAACCCATCGCGCTGCCGCCAAAGGTCGAGGTGACCCTCGGCGCCGGCTCGATCACGGTGAAGGGACCGCTCGGCACGCTCACGCGGACCTTCGGCGACCAGGTCTCGATCGAGAAGAGCGGCGACGCGCTCGTCTTCAAGGCGGCGAACGAAGCGGCGAAACCCCTTCACGGCACGCTGCGCGCGCAGGTCGCGAACATGGTGAGGGGCGTCACGGCCGGCTTCGAGAAGAAGCTCACGCTCGTCGGCGTCGGCTACCGCGCGCAGGCGGCGGGCGACCGGATCAACCTGTCGCTGGGCTTCTCGCATCCGGTCGTGCACATGATGCCGAAGGGCGTGAAGGTAGAGACGCCGCAGCAGACCGAGATCGTGATCAAGGGCATCGACAAGCAGCAGGTCGGCCAGGTCGCGGCCGAGATCCGCGCCGCGCGGCCGCCCGAGCCGTACAAGGGCAAGGGTGTGCGCTATCACGACGAGCGCGTGGTCATCAAAGAGACCAAGAAGAAATAGATCGGAAACGGTAGAGGTATTCGATGAACAAGAAGGAAGCCCGCAACCGCCGCGCCCGCAAGACGCGGGTGCGCATCGCGCTCCAGCGCGCGACGCGGCTCGTCGTCTCGCGCTCGAACTGCCACATCTACGCGCAGATCGTCGGGCCCACCGGCGACAAGGTGCTGGCGAGTGCATCGACGCTCGAGGCGGAAGTGCGCAAGGACGTGAAGAACGGCGGCAACAAGGCGGCCGCCGCCGTCGTGGGCAAGCGGATCGCCGACCGGGCGAAGGCGCTCGGGATCGAGTCGGTCGCGTTCGACCGCTCCGGCTACAAATACCACGGTCGCGTGCAGGCGCTGGCCGACGCGGCGCGCGAGCACGGCCTCAAGTTCTGACGCGGCGCTAGACGAGACGACAAGGGTCCGACATGGCACGAATGCAAAGCCGGCAGCAGCAGCAGGACGATCGCGGCGACGGCCTCAAGGAAAAGATGATCGCGATCAACCGCGTCACCAAGGTGGTGAAAGGTGGCCGGATCCTCGCGTTCGCGGCGCTCGCCGTGGTCGGCGACGGCAACGGCCGCGTTGGCATGGGCAAGGGGAAGGCGAAGGAAGTACCGGTCGCCGTCCAGAAGGCGATGGACGAGGCGCGCCGCCGGATGATCCGCGTCAACCTGAAGGCTGGCACCGTGCATCACCCGGTCGAGGGCCGGCACGGCGCGACCAAGGTGTTCATGCAGCCCGCGGCGGCAGGCACGGGCGTGATCGCCGGCGGCCCCATGCGCGCTGTCTGCGAAGTGGTGGGCGTCACCAACGTGCTCGCGAAGTGCCATGGCTCGACGAACCCCTACAACCTCGTCCGCGCCACGCTGAACGCGCTGCAGAACCTGAACTCGCCGGCCGAGATCGCCGCGAAGCGCGGGATGACGGTCGAGCAGCTCACTGAGGCGTAACGGATGGACGCGCCGAAGAAACTCAGGATCACGCTCGTCAAGAGCACGAACAGCTGCCGCGGCGACCATCGCGCCACGGTGCGCGGGCTCGGTCTCAAGTGGACGAACCATTCGGTCGAGGTCGTCGACACGCCGGCGACGCGCGGGATGATCGCCAAGGTCGGCTACCTGGTGAAGGTCGCCGAGGCGAAGGCCTGAGCGCCGAGGGAACGGGAGAGCGGACATGCGGTTGAACACGATCAAGCCGGCAACCGGCTCGAACAAGGCTCGCCGCCGCGTCGGGCGCGGCAGCAGCTCGGGCCTCGGCAAGACGGCGGGGCGCGGCCACAAGGGTCAGAAGTCGCGCTCGGGCGGTTTCCACAAGGTCGGCTTCGAGGGCGGCCAGATGCCGCTGCAGCGCCGGCTGCCGAAGCGCGGCTTCGTGTCGGCGTCGCGCGACGACGTCGCCGAGATCCGGCTGTCGGACCTCTCGAAGGTGCCGGTTGCGGACATCGATCTCCTCGCGCTGCGCGCGGCCGGCCTCGTGCCGTCGCGGGCGAAGTCGGCCAAGGTCATCAAGTCCGGCGAAGTGAAGAAGGCGGTGAAGCTCACGGGCATCGCCGTGACGAAGGGCGCCAGGGCGGCCATCGAGGCTGCGGGCGGGAGCGTCGCGTAGGCGGCGCCAAGGACGAAAGGACGAACGCGTGGCCCTGAGCAACCCGGCGCTGAAGACGGGAGCCAAGTACGCCGATCTCAAGCGGCGGCTGTGGTTCCTCCTGGGCGCGCTCGTCGTCTACCGGGTCGGGACGCACATCCCGGTGCCGGGCATCAACGCGCAGGTGCTCGAGGACCTTTTCCGCCAGCAGCAGGGCGGGATCCTCGGCCTGTTCAACGTGTTCTCGGGCGGCGCGCTGCAGCGCTTCTCGATCCTCGCGCTCGGCATCATGCCGTACATCTCGGCCTCGATCATCATGCAGCTCTGCACGGTGGTCGTCCCTTCGCTCGAGGCGTTGAAGAAGGAGGGCGAGTCGGGTCGCCGCAGGATCACGCAGTACACGCGCTACGCGACGCTCGGCCTCGCGTTCTTCCAGGCGCTCGGCATCTCGATCGCGCTCGAGGCGCAGGCGGGGCTCGTGCTCGCGCCGGGGCTCCCGTTCCGGCTGATCACCGCGGTCACACTCGTCACCGGCACGATGTTCCTCATGTGGCTCGGCGAGCAGATCACCGAGCGCGGCCTCGGCAACGGCATCTCGCTCCTGATCTTCGCCGGGATCGCCGCGGGCTTGCCGAACGCGATCGGGCTCACGCTCGAGCAGGCGCGGACGGGCGCGTACTCGATCCCGCTGGTGCTCGGCATCGCCGCGCTGGTCGTCGCGGTCACGGCATTCGTCGTGTTCGTCGAGCGCGCGCTCCGGAAGATCCTCGTCAACTACGCGAAGCGGCAGGTCGGCAACAAGGTCTACCAGGGCCAGAGCTCGCACCTGCCGCTCAAGCTCAACATGGCGGGCGTGATCCCCCCGATCTTCGCCTCGTCGATCATCCTGTTCCCGGCCACGCTCGCGTCGTGGTTCGGCCAGGGCGAGGGCACGATCTGGCTGCGGGACCTGGCGGCGGCGCTCGGGCCCGGCCAGCCGGTGCACGAGATCCTGTACGCGTCGGCGATCATCTTCTTCTGCTTCTTCTACACGGCGCTCCAGTACAACCCGAAGGAGACCGCGGAGAACCTGAAGAAGAGCGGCGCGTTCATCCCGGGCTACCGTCCGGGCGAGCAGACCGCGCGGTACATCGAGAAGATCACGCTCAGGCTCACGCTGATCGGCTCGCTCTACCTCGTCGTCGTCTGCTTCATCCCGAACTTCCTGATCGCATGGAAGAACGTGCCGTTCTATTTCGGGGGGACCTCGCTGCTCATCATCGTCGTGGTGACGATGGACTTCATGACGCAGGTGCAGGCGTACCTGATGTCGCAGCAGTACGAGAGCCTGCTGAAGAAGGCCAATTTCAAGGGTGGGCTGCCCACGCGCTGATGTCGAAGGAAGACACGATCCAGATGCAGGGCGAGATCCTCGAGACGTTGCCGAACGCAACGTTCCGGGTGAAGCTGGAAAACGGTCACGTGGTGCTCGGGCACATCTCGGGCAAGATGCGTATGCATTACATCAAGATACTGCCGGGGGACAAGGTGACGGTGGACCTGACGCCGTACGACCTGACCCGGGCGCGGATCATCTTCCGCGCGAAGTGAAGCGAAGGGGCGAACGATGAAGGTACTGGCTTCGGTGAAGAAGATCTGCCGCAACTGCAAGATCATCCGGCGCAACGGCGTCGTGCGCGTGATCTGCACCGACCCGCGGCACAAGCAGCGGCAAGGCTGACGAACCCGATTTCGACGGACAACCGACATGGCACGCATTGCAGGCGTCAACATCCCGAACCACCAGCACGCGGAGATCGCGCTGACGGCGATCTACGGCATCGGCCGCCCGCGCGCCAAGGCGATCTGCGAGGCCGCGGGCATCAAGGCCGCCGCGAAGATCAAGGACCTCTCCGACGCCGACATGGACAAGCTGCGCGAGCAGGTGCAGAAGTTCACGGTCGAGGGCGACCTCCGCCGCGAGGTCACGATGAGCATCAAGCGGCTCATGGACCTCGGCTGCTACCGCGGCGTTCGCCACCGGCGCGGGCTGCCGGTGCGCGGCCAGCGCACGCGGACCAACGCGCGGACCCGCAAGGGGCCCAAGAAGTCGCGCGCGGGCATCAGCAGCAAGCCGGCGG
This sequence comes from Casimicrobiaceae bacterium, assembly GCA_035635175.1. Taxonomy (GTDB): domain Bacteria; phylum Pseudomonadota; class Gammaproteobacteria; order Burkholderiales; family Casimicrobiaceae; genus CAIWHR01. Next base: position 6,377 of record DASQBO010000038.1, read on the forward strand.
CGAAGCCGGCCGGCAAGTAACGATCGAGGACGATACAGCATGGCACAGCAACCCACGCAGAAGGCCGGCACCGCGCGCGTGCGCAAGAAGGTCAAGAAGAACGTCGCGGAGGGCATCGCGCACATCCACGCGTCGTTCAACAACACGATCATCACGATCACGGACCGCCAGGGCAACGCGCTGTCGTGGGCGACTTCGGGCGGCGCGGGCTTCAAGGGCTCGCGCAAGTCGACGCCGTTCGCCGCGCAGGTGGCGGCCGAACGCGCGGGACGTGTCGCGGTCGAGTGCGGCGTGAAGAACCTCGAGGTGAGGATCAAGGGCCCCGGCCCCGGCCGCGAATCGGCCGTGCGCGCGCTGAACGCACTCGGGATCAAGATCAGCAGCATCTCGGACGTGACGCCGATCCCGCACAACGGCTGCCGTCCGCCCAAGAGACGGCGTATCTAGGAAGGACGAGACGTGGCACGTTACACCGGACCCAAATGCAAGCTGGCGCGACGGGAAGGCACCGACCTTTTCCTGAAGAGCGCGCGTCGATCGCTCGACTCCAAGTGCAAGCTCGAGACGAAGCCGGGGCAGCACGGCGTCAAGTCGGGCATGCGCCAGTCCGACTTCGGCAACCAGCTTCGCGAAAAGCAGAAGCTGCGCCGCACGTACGGCGTCCTCGAGCGCCAGTTCCGCCGGTATTTCCAGGCGGCGGCGAAAGGGAAGGGCTCGACCGGCACGAACCTCCTGCAGCTGCTCGAGTCGCGTCTCGACAACGTCGTCTACCGGATGGGCCTGGGCTCGACGCGTGCCGAAGCCCGGCAACTCGTCGGCCACGGCTCGATCACGGTCAACGGCAAGGTCCTCAACGTCCCGTCGGCGCGCGTGAAGGCGGGCGACACCATCGCCGCCACCGAGAAGGCGAAGACCCAGCTCCGGATCACCGCGTCGCTCGAGCTGGCCGAGAAGGTCGGCTTCCCCTCGTGGGTCGAGGTCGACGTAAAGAAGGCGTCCGGCGTGTTCAAGGGCGCGCCCGACCGGTCCGAGTTCGGGCAGGACATCAACGAGAGCCTGGTCGTCGAGCTGTATTCGAAGTAGCCGTCGGTCGCGGATGAACCTGCGACCGACACTCTGTATCTGTCGGGTCCCGTAACCCGCCTAAAGGCTGCGCATGCAAAGCAACGTTCTACTGAAACCCCGCATCATCGACGTGCAGTCGACGTCGCCGTTCCACGCCAAGGTCGTGATGGAGCCGTTCGAGCGCGGCTACGGCCACACGCTCGGCAACGCGCTGCGGCGCGTGCTGCTGTCGTCGATGCCGGGCTACGCGCCCACCGAGGTGCGGATCACGGGCGTCCTGCACGAGTACTCGGCGCTCGACGGCGTCCAGGAGGATGTCGTCGACATCCTGCTGAACCTGAAGGGGGTCGTGCTCAAGCTGCACAATCGCGACCACGTGCTGCTCAAGCTGTCGAAGACGGGCGAGGGCCCGGTCACGGCGGCCGACATCGAGCCCAACCACGACGTCGAGATCATCAATCCCGAGCACCTGATCGCGCACCTGACGGCGGGCGGGAAGATCGAGATGGAGATCAAGGTCGAGAAGGGCCGCGGCTACCAGCCGGCGACCACGCGCGTGAAGCCCGAGGGCGGCCGCACGATCGGCAGCATCCTCCTCGACGCGTCGTTCTCGCCGGTCCGCCGCGTCAGTTACGCGGTCGAGAGCGCGCGCGTCGAGCAGCGCACCGACCTCGACAAGCTGGTGCTGGACATCGAGACCAACGGCGTCGTCGAGCCCGAGCAGGCGGTCCGCTACGCCGCGAGCGTGCTGGTGGAGCAGCTGTCGGTGTTCGCGGACCTCAAGGGCACCGACGTTCCGGTCGCGGAGCGCAGCTCGCCGCAGGTCGACCCGATCCTGCTGCGGCCGGTCGACGACCTCGAGCTCACGGTGCGGTCGGCCAACTGCCTCAAGGCCGAGAACATCTACTACATCGGCGACCTGATCCAGCGCACCGAGACCGAGCTGATCAAGATGCCGAACCTGGGCCGCCAGTCGCTGAACGAGATCAAGGAAGTGCTCGCCTCGCGCGGGCTCTCGCACGGCATGAAGCTCG
>DASQBO010000039.1:0-9553 GCA_035635175.1 Casimicrobiaceae bacterium
AGCGAGTTCGGGGGGATGTTTCATCCTAGGCCCCGCGGGCGTCGAGCGCGACCCACGCCTGCCCGAGCGAGAGGCCGCCGTCGTTCGGCGGGACCGCGCGCGCCTCGAGCAGCGCGAGCCCGCGCCGCGCGAGCGCATCGCGCAGGCCGCGCGCGAGGATCGCGTTCAGGAAGCAGCCGCCGGCGCCGGCGACCGTCGCGAGGCCCTGCCGTCGCGCGCCCGCGGCGACCCACTCCGCGAGCGCTTCGACGACGGTCGCGTGGAACAGCGCGGCGCCGAAACCGAGATCGTCGATGTCGGCGAGCCGCGCGCCGAGCGCGGTGAGATCGAGCGCGTTGTCGGCGCCGATCGCGTAGAGCGACGCGTCCGGCGCGACGGGACCGTGCCGCTCCGCGAGGCCCTCGAGGAGCATCGCCGCCTGGCCTTCGAACGCGATGCGCCGCCGGACGCCGAGGAGGCCCGCCGCCGCGTCGAACCAGCGGCCGAGGCTCGACGTCTCGGGCGCGTGCACGCCGCGCGCGAGCATCGCCGCCACCGTCGCCGCGGCCGGCTCTCCGGCGAAGCGTCTCTCGATCGTCGCGCCGCGGCCCGCGAGCGCCAGCGCCGCCGCCGCCATCCGCCACGGCTCGCGCGCCGCGCGATCGCCGCCCGGAAGCCGCAGCGGGCGCAGTCGCCCGAGCCGCTCGCAGCGGGCGCCGTCGACGCGCAGGAGCTCGCCGCCCCACGCTGCACCGTCGGTGCCGAGCCCCACGCCGTCGAGCGCGAGCCCGAGCGCGGGTGCCGTGACGCGGTGCTCGGCCAGCACGGCGGCCACGTGCGCGTGGTGGTGCTGCACGCCGCGAAGCGGGACGCCCCAGCGCGCCGCGAGCGCGGCGGCGTGCCGGGTGCTGAAGAAATCAGGATGGAGGTCGTGCGCGACGGCCGCGGGCCGCACCTCGAGAATCGAGACGAGGTGCAGGATCGCCTCGGCGAGCGCCGCGCACGTCGGCGCGTTGTCGAGGTCGCCGATGTGCTGCGAGACGAACGCCTCGTCGCCGCGCGTCACGCAGACCGTGTTCTTGAACCAGCCGCCGACGGCGACGACGGACGGTCCGCCGCGCGCGAGCCGGATCGCCTGCGGCGTGTAGCCACGCGCGCGCCGGACGAACTGGAACCCGCGGACGCCTTCGGGAATCCGCACGACGCTGTCGTCGCAGCGCGCGACGATGTCGCGATCGTGGACGAGGAACGCGTCGGCGAGGCCTGCGAGGCGCACGAGCGCCTCGCCGTTGCCCGTGACGAGCGGCTCGCCGCCGGGATTCGCGCTCGTCATCACGAGCACCAATGCCTGCGGCCGGTCGAGCCACGAGGTGCCCGCGGGGCGGCCCGCCGCCTCGTGGAACAGAAGGAACTGGAGCGGCGTGTACGGCAGCATCGCGCCGAGCCACGCGAGCCCCGGCGCCACGCCCGCGAGCGCCTCGTCCGCGCCCGCGGACTTGCGCAGGAGCACGATCGGCCGCTCCGCGGATTCGAGCAGCGCCCGCTCGCCGGCGCCGACGTCGGCGAGCCCGGTGACCGAGGCGACGCCCGCGACCATCACGGCGAAGGGCTTCTCCTCGCGCGCCTTGCGCTCGCGCAGCCGGGCGACCGCCGTCGCGTTGCGGGCGTCGCACGCGAGGTGGAATCCGCCCAGGCCCTTGATCGCCACGATCTCGCCGCGCGCGAGGCGGAGGACCGTCGCCGCGATCGGATCCTCGCCCCGAAGCTCGCGTCCGTCGGACCCGAGCAGCGCGAGGCGCGGCCCGCAGCGCGGGCACGCGTTCGGCTCCGCATGGAAACGCCGGTCGCGCGGCGACGCGTACTCGGCCGCGCACGACGGGCACTGCGCGAACGCCGCCATGCTGGTCGTGGCCCGGTCGTAGGGGAGGCGATGCGTGATCGTGTAGCGCGGCCCGCAGTTCGTGCAGTTGACGAATGCGTAGCGGTAGCGGCGATCCGCGGGATCGAACAGTTCCGCGAGGCAATCCGCGCAGATCGCGCCGTCGGGGCCGATCGCGGTGGCCGCGCGCCCGGCCTCGCTCGCGACGATCGCGAAGCCCCGCTCGTCCTCCCGCGCCGCGCACTCGGACACGTCGACCGCGTCGACGCGCGCGCGCGGCGGCGCTTCGCGCGCGATGCGCCGCGCCATCCGTTCGACTCGCTCGCGGCCACCCTGCACCTCGATCACGACGCCCGCGGCGTCGTTGCGGACGAAGCCGTCGAGCGCGAGCTCGGACGCGAGGCGCCAGACGAACGGCCGGAAGCCGACGCCCTGCACGACGCCGCGGACGGCGATGCGCCGCCGGACCGGCGGGTCGTCGGCGCGCACGGCGGCGATCATCGTTCCTTCACCGCGCAGCCTCGAGCTCGGCCACGCGCCGGCGCAAAGCCGCGAGGTCCGCGTCGCGCGCGGCCCTCGCTGCCGCGACGCCCTGCTCGAGCCACGCGAGCCAGTCGTCGAAGCCCGCACCCGTCGTCGCCGCTACGCGCAGCGCGGGAAGCTCCGGGCGGACGCGCCGCGCGAAGGCGACGGCCCGATCGACGTCGAACGTCACGTAGGGAAGGAGGTCGATCTTGTTGACGAGCATCAGGTCGGCCGCGTGGAACATGTCCGGGTACTTGAGGGGCTTGTCGTCGCCCTCGGTCACCGAGAGGATCACGACCTTGTGCGCTTCGCCGAGGTCGAATGCCGCGGGGCAGACGAGATTGCCGACGTTCTCGATCATGAGCAGGCTGCCGTCGGGCGCGTCGAGCTCGGCGATCGCGTGGCCGACCATGTGCGCGTCGAGGTGGCAGCCCTTGCCGGTGTTGACCTGCACCGCGCGCGCGCCGGTCGCGCGAATGCGGTCGGCGTCGAGCGACGTCTGCTGGTCGCCCTCGATCACCGCGACCGGGATCCGCCCGCGCAGCGCCTCGATCGTCCGCACGAGGAGGGTCGTCTTGCCCGAGCCGGGGCTCGACACGAGGTTGAGCGCGAACACCGCGCGGTCGGCGAGGCGCTGCCGGTTCTGCGCCGCATAGGCATCGTTCCGCGCGAGGATGTCCTGCTCGATCTGCAGCGTCCGCGTCGCGGCGAATCCGGGCGCGTGCGCCGCGCCCAGGCCCGCCGCCGCCCCCAGCGGGTGCGCGCTGCCGCCGCCGTGGACGTGGGAGTGCCACGTTCCGTCCTCGTGACGGTGCCAATGCGTGCCCTCGGCGCGCTCGTGCGAGTGCCCGGGGCCGTGTTCGTGCTCGGCGACGGGCGTCCCGTCGACGCGCGCATCGTCGTGTCCGCAGCCGCAGGTCGTGCACATGATCCCTCCTCCTTCGTCCGTTGCGCGCCGCGTCCGCGTCACGCGACCTCGATTTCCGTCACGCGCATCTCCTCGCCCGCGACGACCTGCAGCTGATAGCCGCCGCAGCGCGGGCACGCGTCTCCCCGGCGCGCGAGCGGCACCCGTTCGCCGCAGGGCAGGCACCACGCGGCGCCCGGCGTCACGGCGATGTCGAGCCGCGCGCCGGCGGCGACGCCGCCGCACGTCACCGCGTCGAAGCAGAAGGCGAGCGCGTCGCGCTCGACCTGCGACAGCGCGCCGAGCTCGAGGCGCACGGTCGCGACGCGCAGGGCGCCGTTCCGGCGCGCCGTGTCCTCGACGATCGCGACCATGCTCTCGGCGAGCGCCATCTCATGCATGGGTCACCTCGATCGTGCAGGCGACGCAGGGATCGAGCGCCTGCACCGCGAGCCGCGCCCGCCGTGCGAGCGTGTCCTCGTCGTCGGCCGCCATGCCGGGGAGGCCGCGCGCGAGCGGGCCGTCCGGATGGAAGTTCCATTCGGTCGGCGCGACGATCTGGTAATCCGCGACGCGTCCGTCGCGGACGCGCGCGCGATGGAGCAGGAGCCCGCGCGCCGTCTGCACCGCGGCGAGCCCCTCGCCGTCCGCCAGCGCGAACGTCTCGATCTCCGCGGCCGCGTAGTCCGGAGCAGCGAGGTCTCCCAGCAGCACCGCGAGCTCGACGAGCCGGGCGGTCATGCGCGCCGGCACCGCGTGGCCGAAGCGGGCGACGAGCGACGCCACCAGCGGGTGATCGCGCTTCCGCGCGAGCGCCCCCGTCTCGACGGGAGCGCCGTCCCAGACGGGCGCGGCGCCGAACGCGGCGTCGGCGCGGAGCGCCGGCACCACCGCCGCCGTCAGCGCCTCGCGACCCGCGGCGGGCATGAGCGACACGTCGGAGCGCCCGAGCGTCGGCGCCTCGCGCAGGAGCGCCGCGAGCAGCTTCGCGGGGAGCGTCCGGCCGTGCTCGGCCCAGGCGTCGACCGTGTCCTGAGCGAGCCATTCGTCCGGTGCGGCGCCGTACACGTGATGCGCGGCGATGTCGGCCAGCTCGCGCGCGAGAGCGCAGTCGGCCGCCTCGCGCGACGCGCGGGCGACGCTCCGCAGCGCGGCGGCGACCGGCGCCGTCGCGGGCGCACGACCCATGGCCTCGGGCCAGTCGATGAGGATGCGGCGGAGGTATTCCTGGATCGTCTCGAGGCGCACCTCGCGCGCGCGGGCGGCCTTCGCCTCGGCAGGCTGCGTCGAGCCGCGCGCAACCGCGAGCGCGCCCGCGGCCGCCGCCTCCTGCGCGCGCCCGCAGACCGAGAAGAGCCGGGGCACTATCGCGACCGCGTCGTCGGGGGCGCGGCCCTGCAACACGTGGGCGGCGACGAAAGGACGCGTCGAACGGACGGTCACCCGGCGCACGCGGCGCCCGCAGCAATCGAGCCGCACGGCGAGCTCACCTTCGATCGTCATCGCCGCCTCCGAGGAAACGGCCGCGAAGGAACGCGCGCTTCGACATCGGCGCGGACAGGCTCGCGGCGACCTGCGCGAGCGGGCGTGCGGTCGGCGCGGACGGATCGGCGTGCGCGGGATCGAACAGCGCCTCCCGCGCGAGCGTCGCGACGAGCCGCGCGGTCTCGTGGTCGTCGTACTCGAGGAGTGGGGAGAGCAGCGAGCACGCCTGGTAATCGCCGAGCGCGTCGTCGACCGCGCCGACGAACTCGTACTCGCCGGCGGGGAACCGGTACGCGCGCTTCGCGCCGCGCGCGAGCGGCCGCCACAGCGCCGGATCCTGCGGCGCGAGCACGAGGTTCATGCACCACGGCGTCACCATCACTCCGAGCCACGCGCCGCGCCACGGCGCGAACCCGACCGCCTCGACGCGGAGCGCGGGATTGACGAAGGCGAGCCCGCCCATCCGCGCGGCGGCCGCGCGGAACGCGCGCTCGAGCGCCGCCGAAGGATCCGAGCGCAGCGCGTCATCGCGGCTCATTGCGCACCACCAGGAACTGGTCCTTCGCCGCTCCGCAGTTGGGACATGTCCAGTGCGGGGGCAGCTCGGCGAACGGCGTGTCCTCGGGAATCTGCCAGACGACGTCGCCCTCGGCGGGGTCGTAGACGTACCAGCAGATCTTGCATTCCATCCGCGCGTTCCGGTCGATCTTTCCCGCGTCGCCGAAGCTCTCGAACGTCATGGGGCGCCGCGCTCACTCCGCGTCGGCCAGCCACGCGATCAGCTCACCGAGCCGGTCGCGGCTGTCCTCGAGATCCTCGGGCGCCGCGAGCGCGACCTCGGGCAGGTCGACGACCTCGATCGTCGAGAGGATGGGCGTGTTCATGCTGTTGAAGTAGCCCACGCGCCAGACGTCGCGCGCGAGCGTCGACTCGATCCGGCAGTGGCCGAAGCCGCGCGACACGATCGCGACCGGCCCCGCCGGCAGCGCGCCGTCGATCGCCGCGTGGTCCTCGGGCGAAAGGGGCAGGAGCGTCAGGTTGACGACGTGCGCGCGCGACCCGGGGCGACGCTCCGCCATCTGCGCCCCGATCTCGGCCAGGAGCGCGGGCGAGTTCATCGCGCCGTCGGGGAACGTCGCTGCGGGCAGCGTCGCGCGCGCGGCGCCGCGCGCCGCGGCGAGCACCGCGCGCGGCAGCGGTCCCGCCTCGATCCAGTCGCCCACCGGAATCCCGCCGTCGAAGGCGCACACGCGCCAAAGTCCCGTGAACACGCTCTCCTGGATCCGGTACTCGGGCCCCGAAAAGCCGGCGATGCGCACGCTCACCTCGCCTTCCCCCAGCATCTGGTTGACGAGCGCGAGGACGTCGGCCGGCACCGCGCCCAGGTCCGCATGCGGCCCCTGGGGCTCGACGGCAGGGTTCCACCGCGCGAGCTTCGCGTGCAGCGCCTCGAAGATCGCGCGCGCGCGGGCCAGCGCGGAAGCGTCGGCCGCCGGGGGCACTTCCGGCATCCGGAACGTGCTGACTTCGCGCGGGACCGCGAGGACGTCGAGCGTGTCGTCCGGCGGCTGGGAGCCCGGGCCGAACATGCGCTGCGTCAGGGGACCTTCGGTCATGGCATCGCCTTTCAGTGTCGTTCTCGCGGCGCGGGCGCGCCGCCTTCCGCGCGCACGGGAATCTCGATTCCCGGCGGCCGCGCCGGCGGCGCGGCGAGGAGCTGCGCAATCTCGGTCACGTAGTCACCCCAGGCGCGGAGGCCGTCGACCGCGCCCACGTAGCGCCCGTCCTTCAGCAGCACGACCGCGGGCCAGCGGCGGAAGCCGTAGCGCGGATGCACGGCGCGCGCGGCGTCCGGCCGCAGCACGCCCACGGCGAAGCGCCCGCGAAACGCCGCGGCGATCTCCGGGACGATCACCGCGAGGTCGAGCGTTTCCTTGTAGCGCGCCGGGTCCTCGAGGAACACGAGCAGCACGTGGCCCGGCACGCGAACGAACGCGTCGAGCGTCGCGGCGTCCACCTCGACGAATCCGGGCTGCGCGAGCAGGCGTTCGATCAGCGGATGCGAGCCGACGCGAGCGGCGGCCGGCGTTGCATGCGTCATGGGCGCACCTTGCGCAAGTGGGGCGGCAATTCCGGCTCGCGGCCTGCGATATCCGCGAAGAAGACGTCGAGATCGCGATCGCCCGCGAGCGCCGCCTCGAGCGCGTCGAGCGCCGCGCCGGTCGCGGCCGCCTCGCCGTCCGACAGCGTGCGCACCGCGCGGCCCTGATGCGCGAGGAGCCACTCGCCGACGGTCACCGTTCCCACGAGCGCGACGTCGATGCGCTCGCGGCGGCCGCGCCCCTCGCATTCGGCGGCCATGCCCTCGACGGCCACCACCTGCATCGGAATCCCGATGCACACGATCAGCCTTTCTCGTCCGCGACGGCGCCGACGAGACGCGGATCGCCGCGGCGGCACGCCTCCGCGTTCGACGGACGGCCGGCTTCGTACTCCGCGCGCGCGAGCGAGCCCGCGTTCAGAGGCTCGCAGCGGGCGCCCGGCGCACGCGGCGCGCCGGGAAGTCCCCACGCCGCCAGTTCCGCCGCCGCGAGCGCCACGGCCTCGGGAAGGCGGTCGCCGACAGGCTCCGAGAGGCTTCCCCCGAAATCCGACAGCTCCAGCGGCTGGACGCCGATCGCCGTGATCGTTTCAGGCGCACGGCCATTGAGCTGCAGCAACGCGAGGACGTCGTTGAAGCCGTTCTGGTGCGGCGAGAGCCGGGTCCGGCCCCACGCGGGCACCTCGTCGCCGCGCAGCACGCGAAGCGTCCCGGGCGGCAGCGCGAAATCGATCGCGTCCAGGACGAGCACGCGGCGCGCGCTGCCCACGACGTCGTAGAGCGCGAGCCCGAGCGTGCCGCCGTCGACGAGCGATACGCCCTCGGGAAAGGCAAACCCCGCGTGCAGCGCCTCCACGGCACGGACGCCGAACCCCTCGTCGGCCCACAGCACGTTCCCGATTCCCAGCACCAGCGCTTCGCAGCGGCCTTCCATGCCTCCGGCTGTTACAGCTCACGTAACAGCGGCAAGCGTACCGGCCCCGTCGGGGGGAGCGTATTGCGATAGGTCAACGGGGCTCGTGATGAGGGCGCCGTTCGCGGGCGCCCGCTGTGCGGAGCCGGCAAATTGCAGTCGCTCCCGTGAAAGGATTGCCGACCGCCGCCCGCGGGCGCCGCGGCCGCGGCGCCAACTCCCCTCCTCGGCGGTGACGAGGAAGCCCTGTGGCATGCGTGTTGCGTACGAACAAAGGGACGATCGACGCGGTCGAATCGCGGAGGACCGATGACGCCATCGATGCGAGAGCTCGCGTGCGCAGTGACGGCGCTCCTCGTTGCGAGCTTCGGTGCGCAGGCGCAGCCGCCTTCCGGCACGCCGGCCGCGCCCCCCGGAATGACGACGCCTTCCCCGGCCGTCGATCCCCAGCGGAAAGCGGGGCCGGATCCGCATCCGCAGGCCCCGCAGACGGCAGCGGGCGCCGTCCCCGGCGACGCGAAGGCGACTGCCGACGCGACCTACGGGGCGGCGCAGAAGGCGTGCGGCGCGAAGACCGCCGCCGACAAGGACGCCTGCCTCGCGGAAGCGCGGGCCGCCTACGACCGCGCCCTCGGCCGCAAGGAGGCGACGCCGCCACCTGCGACCCCGGCGCTGGCCGGCGCGCCGGCCGACACGAAGCGGAAGTGAAGCGCGACGATGCGCTACGGTCCGGGTGACGCGATGAAGAGCGGGACCCCGCGCGCCACGCGCGACAAGGAGCGGCCCATGAAATCGATCCTCGATCCCGAGTTCCGGTACACGCCGAGCGTCGAGACCGATCTGCGGAAGACGTTCGCACGCGTGCGCCGCGAGCAGCGGCGCCAGCACGAGGCGTTCACGCTCGCCGAAGCGGAGGCGCGAAAGAAGGTTCTCCCGATCGTCCCCCGCCGTCAGGAAGCCTGAGCGAGCGCGGAGACGGCGTCAGCTCCGTCCGTGGCGGGGCGGAAGCGAGGTCCCCTTCGATCGTCCCGGTGGGGACAGCGCCTTGACGACGGGATGCAGGCGCCCCGCGGCGTGCATGTCCCATGCCACCTGCAGGTGCATCCAGAACGAAGCGTCGTTCCCGAAGTACATCGCGAGCCGCACCGCGGTGTCCGGCGTGATCGCACGCCGGCCGTTGACGAGCTCGTTCACGCGACGGCGCGAGATGCCGAGCGCCGCGGCGAGCTCGGTCTGCGTGATCGCGAGCGGACGCAGGAAGCGCGTCTCGAGGAACTCGCCGGGGTGCGGCGGTCGCCGCGCCGCGGGCGCGAGCCGCGGCGGCCGGGCTGCGGCGTCGCGCGCCATCTCGCGCCCGCTCTCGAATCGCGTCAGCATCGGCGCCCTCAGGCCCTCGGCTCGCGCTTCCACATGCGGATGCCGTTGACCATCGTGCTGATGATCGACTCGCCGCTCATGATGTCCTCGCGGAACACCATGTACGTGTGGACGAACACGAACAGCAGCAGGTACCACATCGCGAGATGGTGCAGCGTGCGCACCATCTGCGGGTCGCCGAAGACGACGAACACCCAGCCGAACCAGCGCATCCAACTCGTTCCCCATCCCCACTGCTCGGCGAAGAGCGCGAGGCCGGTGATCGAGATGAAGATCGCGCCGAGCGTGAACATGAAGAACATCGCCGCCTGCGCGACCGGGTTGTGGCCGACCCAGAGATCCGACTCCTTCTTCAGGAACAGGTAGTAGCCGACCTGGCGCCAGAAC
>DASQBO010000040.1:0-3451 GCA_035635175.1 Casimicrobiaceae bacterium
ACCCGCCTCGACGTTGCGCGACGTCTCGGGCTCGAGGTTCGGGTTCGAGAAGCCGGGGTAGTAGAGGTCGTTGAACGACGGCGGCTTGAAGCCGGTGCTGTAGCCGGCGGTGATCCGCCACGCGGGCGTGAAGCGGTACGCGTAGGCGATCGCGCCGGTGGTCTTCGCGCCGTACTGGCTCGAATCGTCGTAGCGGAGGTTCGCCTGCAGCGCGTGCCCGTCGAGCGCCACGCGGTAGACGCCGAACAGCGAATTCGTGTCGCGTGACGTCGTCGCGAAGCCCTGGTCGGTCGCGAGCCGCTCCTCCCGCCGTTCGTAGCCCGCGCTCAGCAGGCCCCGCGGCAGCGCGAAGTCGTTCTGCCACGCGAGCTGCCGTTGCGTCGTGTCGAACGTCGAGGTCCCGAACGCCGTCTCCGTCCGGCTCCGGTCGATGCCTTCGCCGTAGGAGAAGCGCGAGACCCAGGAAGCGGCGAGCCGGTTGCGGCTCGCGACCTGCCACGCCTCGGCGACGGTGATCGTGCGGTCGTCGTAGCCCGGGCCCCCGTCGAATTGGTTGTCGAGGCGGCTCCTGAGGTATTGCGCGTTCAGCGCCTGATCGGCGGCGATCTCGTAGCCCAGGCTCGCCGACACGCTCTGGTTCGAAGCGCCGTCGCGGTCCGGGTTGTAGAGGAAATTGTCGGGGTTCGCGATCGTGTTGAAGCCGCGGCTTGCCTTGCCGCCCGCCTGCACCGCGTATTGCAGCCCTCCCTCGCTGCCGCTCGCGCCCGCGTTCGCCTCCCACGTGCGATACGTGCCGTAGCCCGCGCTCGCGTTGGCGGCGAACGCGCCGCGCCCGCGCCGCGTGAACACCTGCACGACGCCGCCGATCGCGTCGGCGCCGTAGAGGCTCGACGCGGGCCCGCGCAGGATCTCGATCCGTTCGACCTGGTCGAGCGGGATCGCCTCGAGCGAGGTCGCGCCGGCGGAGGCCGACGCGATGCGCACGCCGTCGATCAGCACGAGCGTCTGCCCGCGGTTCGCGCCGCGGAGGAAGACGCCCGACACCGAGCCCGGTCCGCCGTTCTGGACGATCTCGACGCCCGGCTGCCGCTGCAGGAGCTCGGCCAGGCTCTGCACGCCGGCGCGCGCGATCTCGTCGGGCCCGATCACGGTGACGTCGGCGAGCACGTCGGCGATCGGCTGCGCGTCGCGCGCGGCCGTCACCGCGACCGGCTCGAGCTTGGTCGGGGCCTGCGCGGCGCAGGGCGCGGGGACGAACGCGCACGCGGCGACGGCAACGCCGGTGCGCGCGATCGTTCGATGAAGCATGGGTGAGCTCCGCAGGAGCCGCGGATCCCCGCGCGGCGACAGCGGTGGAGCGCGCATCCTCGCGCGCCCCGAACCGGAGGCAGGCCGGTCTCCGGGCTTGCCGGGCCAGGCCGCCCGCCTTCCCATCCGCGGGGTTGCGGACAGTGGCGTCTGGGCGGCCCCTCGCCGGCTTACCGTTGCGGGGGCAGCCGCGGAGTGGCGCGGAGGCGATTCCCGCGCGGCACCGCGTTCCCGTTTCACCCGCCGCGAGGGATTCGCGGCGGACACCTGCGCCTGCCATTCTAGCGGGCGCCGCACGACGGATGGGTACAAGTCTTTGCTATAATCCGCGCCCCCAACATTCGCCGACCGCCCCCACGGGATCAAGCCCGCTCCGGGGCGAAGCCGTGCCGCAGAAGCTCTACATCCGCACCTTCGGCTGCCAGATGAACGAGTACGACTCGGACCGGATGGCCGACGTGCTCGCAGACTCCGACGGGCTCGCGCTCGCCGACCGCCCCGAGGACGCCGACGTCATCCTGTTCAACACGTGCTCGGTGCGCGAGAAGGCGCAGGAGCGCGTCTTCCACGATCTCGGACGCGTGCGCGCGCTCAAGGCGCTGAAGCCCGGGCTCATCATCGGCGTCGGCGGCTGCGTCGCGAGCCAGGAAGGCGCGGCGATCGTCCGGCGCGCGCCCTACGTCGACGTCGTGTTCGGCCCGCAGACGCTGCACCGGCTGCCGGAGCTCATCCGCGAGCGGCGCGCCACCGGCCGCGCGCAGGTCGACGTCTCGTTCCCCGAGATCGAGAAGTTCGACCACCTGCCGCCGCCCGCGGTCGACGGCGCCGCGGCGTACGTCTCGATCATGGAGGGCTGCAGCAAGTACTGCTCGTTCTGCGTCGTCCCCTACACGCGCGGCGACGAGGTGTCGCGGCCGTTCGACGACGTGCTGACCGAGGTCGCGGACCTGGCCGACCAAGGCGTCGCGGAAGTCACCCTCCTCGGTCAGAACGTCAACGCGTACCGCGGCCGCATGAGCGCCGCCGGGCTGCCCCAGGGCGCGGTCGCGGACTTCGCGACGCTGCTCGAGTACGTGGCCGAGATCCCCGGCATCGAGCGCATCCGCTACACGACGTCGCATCCGAAGGAGATGACCGCGGCGCTGATCGCCGCCTACGGCAAGCTCGACAAGCTCGTCTCGCACCTGCACCTGCCGGTCCAGTCGGGCTCCGATCGCGTGCTCGCCGCGATGAAGCGCGGCTACACGGCGCTCGAGTACAAGTCAATCGTCCGCCGGCTTCGCGCGATGCGTCCCGCGCTCTCGCTCACCTCCGACTTCATCGTCGGCTTCCCGGGCGAGACCGACGCCGACTTCGAGCTCACGCTGGCGCTCGCCGCCGACGTCGCCTTCGACGGCGCGTTCACCTTCGCGTACAGCCCGCGACCCGGAACGCCGGCCGCCGAGCTGCCCGATCAGGTCCCGGCCGACGTGAAGCAGGCGCGCCTCGAGCGGCTCACCGCGCTCCTCGACGCGCGCTATCGGGCCTACAGCGACGCGATGGTCGGCACCTCCCAGCGCGTGCTCGTGACCGGCCGCGCCGTCAAGGACGCGCAAGAGCTGCAGGCGCGCACCGAGAACAACCGCGTCGTGAACTTCGCCGGCGACCCGTCGCTCGTCGGGCACTACGTCGACGTGACCGTCACGGCCGCGCTGCCGCATTCGCTGCGCGGCCGGCTCGCGGACCCCCTTCCGCCTTCCGTCGGCTCGCGCCGAACCCGCGCGCCCGCAGGTGCTCGCTGATCACCAGCCGGCCCTCCTTCTCCGCTTTCGAGGTTTCCGATGTCCCGACACGCTCCCACACCCGCTTCCCGGCACGCCCTCGGCGCGTGCGCGCTGGCCGCGCTGACGCTCGCGCTCGCCGCGTGCGCCACCGCACCCGCGGCCGAGACGCCCACGGCTGCGACCGCGAAGGCGGGGACGCCGGCCGCCGCACCGAAGCCGGGCGCCCCCGGAACGCCCACCGCTGCCGCCGCAGCGGCTGCCGCGGCGGCCGCCGCCGGTCAGCCCAAGCCCTTCGCCGAGGTGATCAAGGAGGCCAAGGAGACGAAGGGGCTTTTCCCGCTGTGGCAGAAGGACGACAAGGTATGGATCGAGCTCGCGCC
>DASQBO010000041.1:0-3197 GCA_035635175.1 Casimicrobiaceae bacterium
CCAACGGCAACGTCAAGACGGCAAAGCCGGCGTATCTCCGCGCGCGCGCGGTCGCGCTCAAGCTCGAACGGCGCACCCGGCGTGCCGAGCTGCCGGTGCGCAGCGATCGTGCCTCGAACGCGGGGGCGCCGCCGGGGCGTCGGGCCGCGGGCACGCTCGGTCGCAAGCGGATCGTCCTCGCAGCAGGCGGGCTGGCGGCCGTCGGCGCGATCGTCGCGTTCTTCTTCGCGCAACCCGGAAGCCCGCCGCCGGAACCGCGTCCGAACGCGGGCACGGTCGCGCCCGCAGCACGTGCCGCCGCGCCGGCCCCGCAGCGCGCCGCGAGCGCAGCGGGCGCTCATCCGAACGCCGCGATGTCAGGCGACGACTTCGCGAACAGGATCCAGGGTTTCAAGGACGCCGGCAATTGGAACCTGCTCGTGCTCTACGCGGTCGAGTGGACGCGCAAGGAGCCCTCGAACGCACAGGCGTGGAAGGAGCTCGGCGGCGGCTACCTGCGGATGCGGCAGTTCGACGACGCGCTCGACGCGACGCGCAAGGCCGTGCAGATGCTGCCGAACGACGCCCAGCTTTGGCAGAACCTGGGCCAGATCAACGTCGCGCTGTACCAGCCCGCGGCGGCGCTCACGGCCTTCGAGAAGGCGAGCGAGCTCAACGAGCGCGACCTGACGAGCCGCGTGCAGGCCGGCGCGCTCAACCTCGAACTCGGACACCTGCCGGCGGCGCGCGCCGCGTATGCGAGCGCGCTCGCGATCAACCCGCTCGACCTCGAGGCGCTCTGCGGTTCGGCGGCGGTCGCGCGCAAGGAAGGCCGGACCAAGGACGTCGAGGCGATCGCCCGCGCGGCCAAGGCGGGCGGCCTCGAATGCCGCGACCCCGAGCCGCCGCCCCTTCCGGCCGCGGCAGCGAGCCCGCCACCGGCGAAGAAGACCGCGGCCCCGCGCGGCCGCTGATTCCCGTCGCGCACTGACCGAGTCACCGGGTCAGTGCAGAATGCGGCGCCCCCCGGCTTCCGTCGCGTCGACGGGCAACGTCGACGTCTCGCCCCAAGGCTCCACGTGGTCGCTGCCCTCGGGCTCGGCCGGCTCGTCCTCCCACGTGTAGCGCTTGCGCGGAGGAACGTCGAGGCGCCGCAGCAGGAGCGCGAGCGCGACGCCGATCAGCGCCGCCGCGAGGTGCGTCTCCCAGGACACCCGCGTGCGGATCGGCAGGACGCCCCACACCAGCGCTCCGTACATGAAGCAGACGAGCATCGACGTCGCGATCGCGCGGCGGTCGCGCCGCAGAAGCCCCGCCACGAAGACGTAGGCGAGCAGGCCGTAGACGAGGCCGCTCGCGCCGATGTGGATCGTGCCGACGGCGCCGAGCAGCCACACCGCGACCCCCGGACCCAGCCAGATCGCCGGCAGCACGCGCGGCGAAGCGGCCGGGTAGAGATAGAGCATCGCCACGCCGAGGACGATGAGCGGCGGCGTGTTGGCGAGCAGGTGCGCGAAGCCGTCGTGCATGAGCGGCGCGAAGAGAATTCCGACGAGGCCCGCCCATTGCCGCGGCCGCACGCCGAAGTCGCCGGGCCCGACGTCGAGCGCCCAGCCCGAAAGCTGGATCAGCCAGAGAAGCGCGACGAAACCGAGCGTGATCCGCACCGCGATGCGGTAGTTGGCGTGCGCACGCTGCGAGCTCGTGTACGCGGAATCGGGGGCGTGGATCTCCATGGCCGGGCGATCGAGTGTAGCAGTCGTCGATCGCCACGCCTTCGACGCGCGAGCGGCGCGGCAAGCCGCAGACCTGCGCGATGACCCCCGCGGCGAGCGTCGACGCCGGGGAAGTCTGCGGGGCGCCGTCCGGCGTTGCGCCCCGGGTGAATACCTAGTTCTTGAGCGTGACCTTCACGCCGCCGGCGGCGAGCGTGAGCCGTGCCCCTTGCTGGGTGCCGTGCAGGCGCAGCACGACGCCCTTGTCGTTCTTCATGATCGTGTCGGACTGCCCGCCGGCGATCGCCATCCCCGCCTCGCCCGCGACGTAGTTCCCGCTGAAGTCGGCGACGTTCTTCAGGTTGAAGACCTCGCCGCTGGTCGTCACGTTCGCGACGCCCAGGTCGGCGACGGTGAGCCCGTCGACCGTGAACGCGTAGTTCCGGCCGTTATAGCTCAGCGTGCCGTCGCCCCAGCTCACGCCGACGCCGACGCCGACTGCCTTGCTCGTGAGCCTGACCGTGCCCGACGGTGGGGGTTCCTGGGCGAGCGCGGCGGACGACAGCGCGACGCATCCGAGTGCGATGAGCCAACCGCAAGCGAGCTTCCTCAGCATGGTGCTTCTCCTGACGTCGTGGATGGGCCGCAGGGGGTGCGGTCGCGCCACGACCGCCCGCAGCAACGTGCAAATCCGGAACGTTCGGACATTCCGCCGACGCACGAAGTTCCGCCCCTCCCGACACGGGAGTGTGGAATTGCAGGAAATTCAGCGCGGGGCCGCGCCGAAGCGCGCCCGCCCTACATGCTCCGCCGGTACTGTCCGCCAACCTCGAACAGGGCGTTCGTGATCTGGCCGAGCGAGCACACGCGCACGGTGTTCACGAGCTCGGCGAACACGTTGCCGTCGTCGATCACCGTCTGCTTGAGCCTCGCGAGCGCCGCCGGCGCCTCCGTCGCGTGGCGCTCGTGGAAGTCCTCGAGGCGCGCGAGCTGCGATTGCTTCTCCTCCTCCGTCGAGCGCGCGAGCTCGAGCTTGTCGGAAATCGCGTCGCCGTGCGGGTTGCGGAACGTGTTGACACCGACGATCGGATAGCTGCCGTCGTGCTTGCGATGCTCGTAGTACAGCGACTCTTCCTGGATCTTGCCCCGCTGATAGCCGGTTTCCATTGCGCCCAGCACGCCGCCGCGCTCCGACAGCGCCTCGAACTCCTTCAGGACCGCCTCCTCCACGAGTGCCGTCAGCTCCTCGATGACGAACGCGCCCTGGTTCGGATTCTCGTTCTTCGCGAGCCCCCATTCGCGGTTGATGATGAGTTGGATCGCCATCGCGCGACGCACGCTCTCCTCGGTGGGCGTCGTGATCGCCTCGTCGTACGCGTTCGTGTGCAGCGAATTGCAATTGTCGAAGAGAGCGTACATCGCCTGCAGCGTGGTGCGGATGTCGTTGAACGAGATCTCCTGCGCGTGCAGTGAGCGGCCGCTCGTCTGCGAGTGGAACTTGAG
>DASQBO010000042.1:0-4482 GCA_035635175.1 Casimicrobiaceae bacterium
GCCGCCCAGCGTCTGCGCGCCGGCGGCCGTGCCGCCGACGTAGGCAAACCCCACGCCGACGACGATCGGGATCAGCACGGGCAGGAGCGACGGAAGGATCATCTCCTTGATCGCCGCCTTGGTCAGCATGTCGACGGCGACGCCGTACTCGGGCTTCGCCGTGCCTTCCATGATGCCCTTGATCTCCTTGAACTGCCGGCGCACCTCGACGACTACGGCACCGGCCGCGCGCCCCACCGCCTCCATCGCCATCGCGCCGAACAGGTAGGGGATGAGCCCGCCGATGAAGAGGCCGATGATCACGTAGTGGTTCGACAGGTCGAAGCTCACGGACTTGCCGGCGGCATCGAGCGCGTGCGTGTAGTCGGCGAACAACACTAGTGCGGCGAGGCCGGCCGAGCCGATCGCGTACCCCTTGGTCACCGCCTTCGTCGTGTTGCCGACCGCGTCGAGCGGGTCAGTGATCGCGCGGACCGAGTCGGGCAGCTTCGCCATCTCGGCGATGCCGCCGGCGTTGTCGGTGATCGGGCCGTAGGCGTCGAGCGCGACGATGATGCCCGCCATCGACAGCATCGCGGTGGCCGCGATCGCAATGCCGTAGAGGCCCGCGAGGACGTACGAAACGAGGATCGCGACGCAGACCGAGAGCACCGGCAACGCCGTCGCCTTCATCGATACGCCGATGCCGGCGATGATGTTGGTCGCGTGGCCCGTCGTCGAGGCCTGAGCGATGTGGCGAACCGGGCTGTATTCGGTGGCCGTGTAGTACTCGGTGATGACGACCATCGCCGCCGTCAGCGCGAGGCCGACGAGGCCCGCGCCCCACAGCCGCAGCGTCGTGAGCTTCGGGTCGAGCGCCGCCATCTCGCCCATCATCATCTGCGTGATGACGTAGAAGCCGATCGCCGAGAGCACGCCGGCGACGATCAGGCCGCGGTAGAGCGCGTTCATGATCTTGCCGCCGTCCCGCGCCTTCACGAAGTAGCAGCCGACGATCGACGCGAGGATCGAGAAGCCGCCCAGCACCAGCGGATAGGTGACCGCGGTCTCGGCCTTGACCGGCAGCAGGAGCGCGCCCAGGAGCATCGTCGCGACGATGGTGACCGCGTAGGTCTCGAAGAGGTCGGCCGCCATGCCGGCGCAGTCGCCGACGTTGTCGCCCACGTTGTCGGCGATGACCGCGGGGTTGCGCGGGTCGTCCTCGGGAATGCCGGCTTCCACCTTGCCGACCAGGTCCGCGCCGACGTCGGCTCCCTTGGTGAAGATCCCGCCGCCCAGCCGCGCGAAGATCGAGATCAGCGAGCCGCCGAACGCGAGGCCGACGAGCGGCTGGATCGCGTAGTGGAGGTCGCCGCCCATCGGGTGCGCGCTCCACGGCGCCGAGCCCGTGAGGAAAGCGTAGAACCCCGCGACGCCGAGGAGCCCCAGCCCGACGACGAGCATCCCCGTGATCGCACCGCCGCGGAACGCGACGGCGAGCGCCTGGTTGAGCCCGCCGCGCGCAGCCTCCGCGGTGCGGACGTTGGAGCGCACCGACACGTTCATCCCGATGTAGCCCGCGAGGCCCGACAGCACGGCACCCACGAGGAAGCCGCCCGCGGTCGCGCCCGGCAACGCCCACCAGATCAGCGCGAACAGCACGACGCCGACGATCGCGATCGTCGTGTACTGGCGGTTGAGGTAGGCCTTGGCGCCGGCCTGGACGGCGGCGGCGATCTCGCGCATCCGGTCGTTGCCGGAGGGCTTGTTGAGGATCCATCCGATCGACACGAACCCGTAGACGATCGCGGCCGCCGCGCAGACGAGCGCGAAGATGAGGCCGGTGGCGTTGGACATGGTGGTTTCTCCCGTTCTCGTGGCACGAAGTCGCGGGAGCGTGCGCGCACGGGCCTGTGGCCGGCCCTCGTGCCGGGGCAGCGCGGGATCTTCCCGCGGCGCCCGAGGTGTCCCCCGCGTCGGAACGGCGCCCGGGGTGCCGGGCGTCGCCGCAAAACACGTTATTGTGCCAGTTTGCGGGCCGCGAAGTCGAGCCGGTCCTGTCCCCGGAACGCACGCCGGGCTCCGCTTACGCCGGATTCGGCACCGCCCTCACGAGCCACTGGAACGCCGCGGCTTCGCGGGCCGCCTGCTCCGCGTCGACGCCGAGCGTCGACGCGAGCCGGGACACCGCGGCGACGGCGGCCTCGTCGTTTCGATCGCGGAAGCGCCGACCGACGAACAGCGTGACCTTGAATCCGGCGCTCTGGAACAGGTGCATCGCCGTCGCCCTGGTGAACCAGCGGAGGTGCGTGCGATCGAGCAGCCCCTGGTCCTCGTAGTAGAGGTTGCCGGTCACGAGACGCGCGACGACGCTCCAGTGCTGCATGTTGGGGATGCAGGCGACGACGCAGCCCCCGGCGCGCAGCCGCGAAGGCAGCCGCGCCAGGAACCGCCAGGGGTCGACCAGGTGCTCGAGCACGTCGCCCAGCACCCAGCAGTCGGCCGGCGCCAGGGCGTCGAGGTCGGCGTCGCTCATGCGCTCGAGATCGGCCTCGAGCACGCGGGTGCAGTGCCGGCGCGCGAGCTCGGCGAACACCGGCTCCAGCTCGATCCCGACGTAGTCGCAGTCCGGGTTCGCCGCGCGATACTCGCGGGCGAGCGTTCCGACGCTGCAGCCTGCCTCCACCACCCGCGGCGCCCGCGGCGGGATCAGCGCCAGCAGGTCGGCGTTGACGCCTTCGTTCGCGGGGGTCGGCTGCACTTCAGATCGAGAAGTCCCGCTGCAGCCTCTTCGGCACCGCGACGTTCTTCAATCGCACGTACCGCGGCAGCCCGTCGCGATACGGCGGCGGCGCCTCGCCGCGGATCAGCGGCGCGAGGTAGCGGCGCGCCTTCGCGGTGATGCCGAAGCCGTCGCTCGTGATGAAGTCGCGCGGCAGCATCTTCTCGACGTTCGCGACCTTGGCGAGCGGCGCCTCGGTGATCTTCCAGCGGTACGGCTTGTCGGAGACGCGCGTGATCGCGGGCATCACGGCGTTCTTCCCGGCGAGCGCCATCTCGACGGCGGCCTTGCCGACCGCGTAGCTGTGCTCGAGGTCGGTCTTCGACGCGAGGTGCCGCGCGGCGCGCTGGAGGTAGTCGGCGACGGCCCAGTGGTACTTCTGCTTCAGCTTCTCCTTCACGATCGAGGCGATCAGCGGGCCGACGCCGCCAAGCTGGGCGTGCCCGAACGCGTCCTTCGTGCCGGCTTCCGCCATCAGCTTGCCCGAGGCGTCCTGCAGCCCTTCCGAGACGCCGACGCAGCAGTAGCCGAAGCGCTCGACCTTCGCGTCGACCGCCGCCAGGAACTTCGCCTCGTCGAACGCGATCTCGGGGAACAGCAGCACGAGGGGGATCGGCGTGTCCGCGTCCTCGGCCATGCCGACCGCCGCCGTGATCCAGCCGGCGTGCCGCCCCATCACCTCGAGCACGAACACGCGCGTCGACGTCTTCGCCATCGACGCGACGTCGAACG
Source organism: Casimicrobiaceae bacterium (assembly GCA_035635175.1). GTDB lineage: Bacteria > Pseudomonadota > Gammaproteobacteria > Burkholderiales > Casimicrobiaceae > CAIWHR01. The sequence continues at coordinate 3,494 of DASQBO010000042.1, forward strand.
CCGCCTCGCGCATCGACGTCGCGACGTACTTCGCGACGGAGCCGAACCCGGGGCAGTTGTCGGTGATCGGGAGGTCGTTGTCGACGGTCTTCGGCACGTGCACGGCGGTCAGCGGGTAGCCCTTCGCCTCCGCCATCTGCGCGACCTTGAGGCAGGTGTCGGCCGAGTCGTTGCCGCCGTTGTAGAAGAAATAGCCAATGTCATGCGCGCCGAGCACGGCGAGCAGGCGCTCGTACTGCGCGCGGCCCTCGTCTCCGCTCTTGAGCTTGTAGCGGCACGAGCCGAAGGCGCCCCCGGGCGTGTGCTTGAGCGCGGCGATCGCCGCGGCGCTCTCGCGGCCCGTGTCGATCAGGTCCTCGGTCAGCGCGCCGATGATGCCGTTGCGGCCGGCGTACACCTTGCCGATCTTCGTCCGGTGCTTGCGCGCGGTCTCGATCACCGCCGCCGCCGACGCGTTGATGACGGCGGTCACGCCGCCGGACTGAGCGTAGAAGGCGTTGCGGGGGGCCATCGTCGTCCTCAGCTTCGAAGCGCCGCGAGACAGGCGGTCTTGATCGCCTCGACGCTGCCCATCCCGTCGACGCGGCGATGCCTGGGTGCGCGCGGATCGCCGCTCGCCGCCCAGCGCAGGTAGTAGTCGACGAGCGGCTCGGTCTGCGCGTGGTAGACCTGGAGCCGCTTCTTCACCGTCTCCTCGCTGTCGTCCTCGCGCTGGATCAGCGCCTCGCCGGTGACGTCGTCCTTGCCGGCTGCCCTGGGCGGGTTGAACTTCACGTGGTACGTGCGGCCCGACGCGATGTGCACGCGCCGCCCGCTCATCCGCTCGACGATCGCGGCATCCGGCACGTCGATCTCGAGCACGTAGTCGATCCCGACGTTCGCGTTCTTCATGGCCTCCGCCTGCGGAATCGTGCGCGGGAATCCGTCGAAGAGGTAGCCCTTCGCGCAATCGGGTGCTTCGAGCCGCTCGCGGACGAGGCCGACGATGA
>DASQBO010000043.1:0-3817 GCA_035635175.1 Casimicrobiaceae bacterium
GGAGTACTACGCGCACCCGCGCAACCACTTCTGGCCGCTCGTCGGCGCCGTGCTCGGGGCGCCGCTGCCCGCGATGCCGTATCGCAGGCGGATCGCGGCGCTCCGCGCGCGCGGGGTCGGCCTCTGGGACGTGATCGTCGCGTGCGAGCGGCAGGGGAGCCTGGACGGTGCCATCCGCAACGCCGAGCACGGCGAGATCGAGCGTGCGCGCCGTGTCGCCCGGGCGCTCGAGCTCGTCTGCTTCAACGGGCGGACCGCGGCGCGCGCGGAGCCCGCGTGGCGGGCGGCGGGCTATCGCACGCTCGTGCTGCCGTCGTCGTCGCCCGCCTACACCCGGCCGTTCGCGGAGAAGCTCGCGGCCTGGCGCGCGCTCGCCCCGCATCTGTCCGCGTCGTGACGGCCGCCGCGATCCTGCGTTACGATGCGCAGCGTCGCGGCCTGGGGAGGGAGTCCGTCGTGAATCACCGCAATGCGGCCGCCGCGCTCGGGGCGGCGCTGGTCTTCGCGCTGTCCGCGGCCCGTGCGCAATCGCTCCCGCCCGACATCGTCGTCACCGCAATCGTCGACGCGCCCGTCGCGGACGTCTGGAAGGCGTGGACGACCTCGGCGGGCATCGAGAGTTTCTGGGCGCCGAAGGCGGCGAAGGTCGAGCCGTGGCCGGGCGGGGCGTTCGAGCTGTGGTTCGGCGTCGACCTGCCGGAAGGCTCGCGCGGCAGCGAAGGCTGCCGGGTGCACAGCGTCAGGCCGATGGAGCAGCTCGTCTTCGAGTGGAGCGCGCCGCCGACGATCCCGGCGATCCGTCCGCTGCGGACGCTCGTCTACCTCGACTTCAAGCCGCTGCCGGGCGGCCGGACGGAGGTCACGCTGCGCAACTACGGCTACGGCGACGGCGAGGACTGGGCGAAGACGAAGGCTTATTTCCAGCGCGCCTGGGCGAACGTCATGGCGAGCCTCGAGAAGCGCTTCGCTTCCAGGTAGGGCGAATGAACCTGGGCCTCGCGGATCGCGTCGTCGTCGTCACCGGCGCAAGCAAGGGCATCGGCTACGCCTGCGCGGAGGCGTTCGCGCACGAGGGTGCCCGCGTCGTGCTCGTCTCGCGCAGCGCCGACAATCTCGACCTCGCGCTGGCGCGGTTCCCGGCGACGCGGCACGCGCCCACGGCCGTCGCCGCCGATCTCGCGCGCGCCGACGAGGCGCTGCGGATGATCGCGGAGGCGGAGCGCGACGTCGGCCCGATCGACGTCCTCGTGAATTCGGCGGGCGCGGCGCGGCGCTACGCGCCGGCCGATCTCGGTCCCGAGGCGTGGCACGCGGCGATGGACGCGAAGTACTTCAGCTACATCCATCCGCTCGACGCCGTGCTGAAGCGGATGGCCGCGCGGGGGCGGGGCGCCGTCGTCAACATCATCGGAATGGGCGGCAAGGTCGCGAATCCCGCGCACCTGCCGGGAGGCGCGGCCAACGCGGCGCTGATGCTCGCGACGGCCGGGTTGGCCGCGGCGTTCGGGCCGCAGGGCATCCGGATCAACGCGATCAATCCCGGCGGCACGCTGACCGGCCGCGTCGAGGAAGGACTCGCCGTGGAGGCGAAGATGACCGGCCTCCCGGCGGCGGAGCTGCAGAAGCGCCAGGAAGCCCGGATTCCGCTCGGCCGGCTCGGCACGCCGGAGGAGGTGGCGCGCGTGGCGCTCTTTCTCGCCTCGGACGAGGCGAGCTACGTGACCGGCGCGATCGTGCCGATGGACGGGGGCGCGAGCGCCGTGATCTGAGGGAGCGTACCCATGCCGACCGACATCGAAATCGCCCAGCGCGCGAAGCTGCTCCCGATCGGCGACGTCGCAGCGCGTCTCGGCATTCCCGACGACGCCCTCGAGCCCTACGGCCGCACGAAGGCCAAGATCGCGCTCGACTGGCTCGCACGCCGTCCGGCGCGGCCCGGCGCGAAGCTAGTTCTCGTTTCCGCGATCAGTCCGACGCCCGCCGGCGAAGGCAAGACGACGACGACGGTGGGCCTGGGCGACGCGCTCAACCGGATCGGGAGGAACGCCGCGATCTGCCTGCGCGAGCCGTCGCTCGGCCCGGTGTTCGGGATGAAGGGCGGGGCGGCCGGCGGCGGCTACGCTCAGGTCGTGCCGATGGAGGACATCAACCTCCACTTCACCGGCGATTTCCATGCGATCGGCGTCGCCAACAACCTGCTCGCGGCGCTCGTCGACAACCACATCCACCACGGCAACGCGCTCGGGATCGACGTGCGCCGGATCACCTGGAAGCGCGTCGTCGACATGAACGACCGCGCGCTGCGTGACATCACGATCGCGCTCGGCGGCCCCGCCAACGGCTACCCGCGGCAGGACGGTTTCGACATCGTCGTCGCGTCGGAGGTGATGGCGATCTTCTGCCTCGCCGAGTCGCTCGCGGACCTCAAGGCGAGACTCGCGAAGATCGTCGTCGGCTACACGCGCGACCAGAAGCCCGTGCACGCCGGGGACCTCGACGCCCACGGCGCGATGACGGTGCTGCTCAAGGACGCGCTGAAACCGAACCTCGTCCAGACGCTCGAGAACAATCCCGCGTTCATCCACGGCGGGCCGTTCGGCAACATCGCGCACGGCTGCAACTCGGTGATCGCGACCAAGGCGGCGCTCAAGCTCTCCGACTACGTCGTCACGGAGGCCGGCTTCGGCGCCGACCTGGGCGCGGAGAAGTTCATCGACATCAAGTGCCGGAAATCGGGGCTGCGGCCGGACGTCTGCGTGCTCGTCGCGACGATCCGCGCGCTCAAGTACCACGGCGGCATGGACGCGAAGGCGCTGACCGAGGAGAACCTCGCGGCGCTGGAGAAGGGGATCCCCAACCTCGAGCGGCACATCAACAACGTGCGCAACCACTACGGGCTGCCGTGCGTGGTCGCGATCAACCACTTTGCGTCGGACACGGACGCGGAGATCGCGCTCCTCCGGAAGAAGATCGCCCATCACGACGCGCCCGTCGTCGTCGCGAAGCACTGGGCGGACGGCGGCGCCGGGGCGGAGGCGCTCGCGCGGACCGTCGTCGACGTGACCGAGCGCGTCCCCGCCGACTTCCATTTCGTCTACGAAGACGACGACGCGCTGTGGGAGAAGATGACGCGCATCGCGCGGACCGTCTACGGCGCCTCCGAGGTCACCGCGGACAGCAAGGTGCGCGCCGAAATCCGGAAGCTCCAGGCCGACGGCTACGGCCGCTACCCGGTCTGCGTCGCGAAGACGCAGTACTCGTTCTCGACCGATCCGCAACTGCGAGGCGCGCCGTCGGGGCACGTGGTCAACATCCGCGAGGTGCGGCTCGCCTCCGGCGCCGAGTTCGTGGTGATGGTGTGCGGCGACGTGATGACGATGCCGGGGCTGCCGAAGGAGCCGTCGGCCGCGAAGATCGACCTGACCGACGACGGGAAGGTGGTGGGACTGTTCTAGCCGACGCGGCGCGCGACCGGGGAGAGGGCGGACGCGGACCGCGAGGGACAGGCGAGCCGCCCGCGCTTTCCGGTTCCGAGGGGCTGCGCCGGCCGCCCCGGGACGAACCCACCATTCGATTTCTTGGAAGGGACACCCGCCAATTATCTGCTTTTCCAACGCCTCAGCGGACGCTATCGTGCGTCGAGGTTCCGCTGGAGGCTGCCGGTGCAAGTCAAAGTCGTATTCGATTCCGCCCATCGCGAGGCGACGAAACTCGGTGAATTCGCGGCGCGCAGGGCACGTTTCGCGCTCCGCCGCGTGATCGGGTTGAATCCGCGGGCCCGCCTCGAGCTGTCCGGCGCGAGCGGTCCGCACGGCGC
>DASQBO010000044.1:0-1522 GCA_035635175.1 Casimicrobiaceae bacterium
GAAGACGACGTGCTTCAACCTCGTCAACGGGCAGCTCGTGCCCGACGCAGGCGCGGTCGCGCTCGACGGCGAGAGGATCGACGGCCTCGCGCCGAGGGAGGTCGCGCGCCGCGGCGTCGGCCGCACGTTCCAGGTCGCCGCGACGTTCGCGTCGATGACCGTCCGCGAGAACGTGCAGACGGCGCTCCTCGCGCGGCGCGGCGCCCACCGCGGCCTCGGCACCCGTGCGACCGGACGTCTGCGCGCCGAGGCCGATGCGCTGCTCGATCGCGTGCGGATGGCACGCTTCGCGGACCAGGGCTGCGCGACGCTCGCCTACGGCGACGCGAAGCGGGTCGAGCTCGCGCTCGCGCTCGCCGCCGCGCCGCGCCTTCTGCTGATGGACGAGCCGACCGCCGGCATGTCGCCGCGCTCCCGCAGCCGGCTCATGGCGGTCGCGGCCACGCTCGCGCGCGAGGAGAAGATCGCGGTGCTCTTCACCGAGCACGACATGGACGTCGTGTTCGATCACGCCGACCGCGTGATCGTCCTCGACCGCGGGCGCGTGATCGCGGAAGGAACGCCGGACGCGATCCGCGGCGACGCGCGCGTGCAGGCGGTCTACCTCGGCAGCGAGGCGTAGGCCCGCGTCAGCCGGCGAGCCGCGCGAAGCCCTCTTCCAGATCGCCGATCAGATCCTCCGGATCCTCGAGCCCGATCGCGAGGCGCAGGCACGGCCCGCCACCGTCCCAGTGCGTCGCCGTCCGCGTCCGCTCGGGGTAGACCGGAATGACGAGGCTCTCGAAGCCGCCCCAGCTCCACCCCATGCCGAAGAGCCGCATGCCGTCGAGCATCGCGTCGATCCTCGCCTTGGCGACCGGCTGCAGCACGATCGTGAAGAGCCCCGACCCCGCCCGGAAGTCGCGACGCCACAGCTCGTGCCCGCGCGAGCCGGGCAGCGGCGGATAGATGACCTCGCGGACCTCCGGCCGCGCCGCGAGCCACGCGGCGATCGCGAGCGCACTCCGCTGATGCTGCGCGAGGCGCAGCGGGAGGGTGCGGAAGCCACGCAGCCCGAGGAAGCAGTCGTCGCTCGACGCCGTCACGCCGAGATCGGTCCACAGCCGCTCGAGCGGGCGCGCCGCGCTCTCGTTCGCGAGGATGAGCCCGAGGAGAACGTCCGAGTGGCCGCCCAGGTACTTGGTCGCGGCGTGCACCGACACGTCAACGCCGTGATCGAAGGAACGGAAGCCGAACGGCGTCGCCCACGAGTTGTCGAGCGCGACGCGCGCGCCGCGGCGGTGCGCGACCTCGGCGATCGCCGGGACGTCCTGCACCTCGAACGTGAGCGAGCCCGGCGATTCGGTGAACACGAGCTTCGTGTTCGGCCGGAACTCGCGCTCGATCGCGGCGCCGCACAGCGGATCGTAGTACCCGACCTCGATGCCGAGCCGTGGCAGGTGCACGTCGCAGAATCGCCGCGTGGGGCCGTAGACGGCATCGGTGACGAGCGCGTGATCGCCGGCGCGCAGGAGCGCGAGGA
>DASQBO010000045.1:0-7370 GCA_035635175.1 Casimicrobiaceae bacterium
ATCGCCAGGATCGCGATGCCGCCGAGGATGAGCGCGATCGACGTGATCGCGTCGAAGTCGGGAACCCAGCCCAGGTACCAGATCACTCCGAGGGTTCCGATGACGATCAGCGTGATGGGCGCGCCGGCGTTGCGCATCGCATGCTCCCTGCTCAGCCGGCCCGACGCGAATCGCGCGGCGGGGCGTCCGGCGGGACCTCGCTCGTCTCCGGCGCCTCCGGCGTCACCACGCGATAGGACTCGCTCGCCCACGCGCCGAGGTCGATCAGCTTGCAGCGCTCGGAGCAGAAGGGCCGGTAGCGCGACTCGGGCGTCCACTCGACCGCCTTGCCGCACCGGGGACAGGGAACGACGCGCGCGCCCATCGTCACCCCTTGACCGCGCCCATCGTCAATCCCTTCACCACGTATTTCTGGAAGATCATCGTCAGCACGATCGCCGGCGCCATGATGGCCACCGCCGCGGCCATCACGCCGCCCCAGTCGACCTCGGCATAGGAGAGGAAATTATAGACTGCGATCGGCAGCGTCTTCGTTTTCTCCATGCTCAGGACCTGGGAAAAGAGGAAGTTGTTCCACGAGAAGATGAAGGACAGCGTCGTCGCCGTGATGATTCCCGGCCCCGACAGCGGCAGGATGATCTTCCAGAACGCGTACTGGCGCGTCGCCCCGTCCACCATCGCCGACTCCTCCATTTCGGGAGGGATCGTCGCGAAGTAGGTCGACATGATCCAGACGACGATCGGCAGCGCGATCAGCATGTGGGAGAGGATCAGCGCCGTGTAGCTGTCCATGAGGCCGAGCCTGGAGAAGACGATGTACCACGGCATCAAGAACGAGATCCCCGGCATGAGCCGCGCGAGCAGGATGAAGACCGCGAGCTTCCGCTGCGTGAAGCGCGCGATGGAATAGGCGGCCGGGAGCCCCAGGACGAGCGACAGCCCCACCGCCGCCGTGCCCACGATCGTCGAGTTCAGGAAGTACTTGAGGAAGTCCTGCTCGCCGAACACCTTCTCGTAGTTCTGCAATGTCGGCGCGAAGAAGATCTTCGGCGGCCACGCGATGATGTCGACCTGCGTCTTGAACGACGACGACAGCATCCACAGGAAGGGGAACAGGACGACGAGCGCGATCGCGGCGACGGCGACGTAGAACACCGCGGTCGACAGGAATTTCCGGTTCATCGCCGCCGCCTAGGCTTCCGACGCGGCGCGCAGCTTCATGATCCCGAGGCTGCAGCCGAAGACGACGACGAACAGGACGACGAGGATGACGGCCGACTGTCCCATGCGGAAGTACTCGAAGCTGTACTTGTACCCCATGATGTTGAGCGTCTCCGACGCGTAGCCGGGGCCCCCGCCGGTCATCGCGAAGATGATGTCGAAGGTCTTTAGCGCGTCGATCAGGCGCAGGATCAGCGCCGTCAGGATGACCGGCATCACCATCGGGATCGTGACCCAGCGGATCACCTGCCACTCGCTCGCGCCGTCGATGCGCGCGGCTTCGATCGGCTCCTCCGACAGGCCCGCGAGGCCGGCCAGCACGATCAGCGTGATCATCGGCGTCCACTGCCACACGTCGACCAGGATCAGCGAGGGGAGGACCGACTTCGCGTTCGAGATCCACAGGCCGGGCGGCAATCCGAACGATTGCAGCACGAAGTTGGCGAGCCCGATCGTCGGGTCGTAGAAGAGGTTGAAGACGATCCCGACGGCGACCGGCGTGGCCACGAGCGGCAGGAGCAGCAGCAGCTTGGCGACGCTCTTGCCGACGAAAGCGCGGTTCAGGATCAGCGCCGCGGCGACGCCCAGGACCCCTTCGATCGCGACGGCGAAGACCGTGAAGGCGAGCGTCCGGCCGATCGCGTTGAGGAAGCGCGGTTCCGTGAAGACCCGCGTGTAGCTGTTGAATCCCACGAATGCCGCCGGCGATCCGGAGGTGAGATTCCAGTTCGTGAAGCTCAGGTACAGCGTGTAGAGCACCGGGAAGACCATCAGCAGCGCGACGAAAACGATCGCCGGCAGCGGAAACAGCCGCTGCAGGTTGCGCTCGGCGAAGCTCGACCGGATCATGATGTCACGACAGGCCCGGCGCTCCGCGACGGTCCGGCTGAACGAAACACCGAGAGCAAAGGCGGGCGCTCGACGTCATGCGATGTGAAGGGTTCCCCCAGTTCTCATGATGCCGCCCGAGCGCCGGAGGGGCGCGAGTTCTCATCCTGCGCTCGGTTCTTCGTTCACTGCGCGGCCGCGGAGCGCCCGTTTGCGCTAACCATTCCGGCGCTCGGTGCTTCGCGCACGGCGCGGCCGCGGCGAGCCCGTTGGGCCGACTATTTGCCGTACTCTCCGGTGTCCTGCAGCAGCTCGTTCACCTTCTCGACGCGCTCCTTCGCCATCTTCTCGAGGTTCGGCGCCGCGCCCTTCGTGTTGATCGACTCGATGACGAGCTCGCCGATCAGGTCGCGCGCCTCGCCGACCGCGCTCATGTACGGGCGGTCGAGCGGATAGCCGTTCTTCGCGGCGAACGCGCGAGTCTCGACGAGGCCGGGGTTCACCTTCGCGAGCACCGCCTTGTCCTCCCACACGGACGAGCGCGCCATCGTGATGTTGGCGAGCATCCCCTTCGCGGCGAGCTGCTTGCTTGTCGCCCAGTCGAGGAACTGGAGCGCGAGGTCCTTCTTCTTCGACTGCTTCGCGACGGCCATCCCCCACGACGTGACGATGAACGGCGAGTTCGTCTTCGGGCCGGCCGGGAAGTTGGCGATGCCGACCTTGTCCGCGCCGAGCTGCGTCTTGGCCGGATCGATGATCTGGCCGTAGAAGACCGACGCGTCGGTCCACATCGCGATCTTGCCCGCCTGGAAGAGCGGCATGATGTTTTCCCACGACATCGACGTCACGCCCTTGGGGCCGTAGGTGCCGTCCATCCTTCCGTAGAACCGGATCGCGTCCAGCGCCGGCTTCGAGTCGAAGACGGCCGCGCCCTTGTCGAGGTACAGGCCGCCGTAGTTGTAGACGTAGCTCGACAGCTGGGTGACGGCCGCGGCGCCCTTGCCGCGCGACGCGAACCCGGCGACGCTGTCCGAGTTGAGCTTCTTCGCGGCAGCCTCGAGCTCGTCGAACGTCGTGGGGATCTTGAGCCCGGCGCTCGCGAGCAGGTCCTTCCGGTAGTAGAGCACCTGCCACTCGGTCACGAGCGGGACGATGTAGGCGCGGGACCCGAACGACGCGACGCTCATCACGTTCTTCGGGTAGTCGGCGAAATCGTACTTCGCGAGCGGCTCGTACCACCCGTTCTTGTAGAACATCTTTCCTTCCTGCAGCGGGCGGGTCATGAACACGTCGACCGACGAGGAGTTCGTCGCGAACTCCGTCGTGAGCTTCGTCGTGAGCTGGCTCTCCTGCAGGCTCTCGGCGTTGACCTTGATGCCGGTCGCGCTCTCGAACTCGGGAATCGCCGACTTGAGCAATTCGCCGTACGGGTGATTCGCGAGCAGGACGCGGATCTCCTTGGTTTGGGCCTGCGCCGTCGCGCCTGCGGCGAGGCAGAGCGAGGACAGGGCGATGAGGACGTTCCTGGCGATTCCCTTCATGGTTCCCTCCGTCATGTGGCAAGCGGAAACTCTCGTGCGTCTAGACGATCGTCTGCGAGGTCTCGGCGTCGAAGACGTGCGTCTTCGGCATCCGGAGGCTCACCTCCAGCGTTTCGCCGACGCGAAGCGGGTGCTCGGGCACTTCCATCCGGGCGACCAGCGGATGCGTGCCGCACGTCAGGTGCGCGAAGATCTCGGAGCCCAGCGGCTCGACGACCTCGGCCCGCGCGACGAGCGTGTTGCGGCCGTCGTCCGCCGAGCCGCGGGCGACGATGTCCTCCGGCCGGACGCCGAAGATCACGCGGCGGCCCGCGTACGGCTGCAGCGGCGGCCGGAACGACTCGGGCGCCTCGACCCGGAAGCCGCCTGCGTCGATGAACAGGCGGCCGTCAGTGGCGACGACGGCCGCCTCGACGAAGTTCATCGCCGGCGATCCGATGAAGCCGGCGACGAAGCGGTTCGCGGGCCGCGAGTAGACGTCCATCGGCGCGCCGCTCTGCTGCAGGATGCCCCTGCTCATGATGAAGATCCGGTCGGCCATCGTCATCGCCTCGACCTGGTCGTGGGTGACGTAGATGATCGTGGCGCCGAGGCGGCGGTGGAGCTTGCTGATCTCGGCGCGCATCGCGACCCTGAGCTTGGCGTCGAGATTCGACAGCGGCTCGTCGAAGAGAAACAGCTTCGGCTTGCGGACGATCGCGCGCCCGACCGCGACGCGCTGGCGCTGGCCGCCGGAAAGCTCCTTCGGCTTCCGGTCGAGGAGGCCCTCGAGGCCGAGGATGTCGGCCGCCTCGCTCACGCGCGCGTCGATCTCCGCCTTCGGCAGCTGCCGGATCTTGAGCCCGAAGCCCATGTTCTCGCGGATGTTCATGTGCGGATACAGGGCGTAGCTCTGGAACACCATCGCGATGTCCCGGTCCTTTGGCGCCATGTCGTTGACGAGCGTGTCGCCGATGTAGATCTCGCCGGAGGTGACGCTTTCGAGGCCGGCGATCATCCGCAGCGCCGTCGTCTTGCCGCAGCCCGAGGGCCCGACCAGCACGGCGAACTCCTTGTCCTCGACCGCGATGGAGAGGTCGTCGACCGCTTTCGCCGTGCCGAACTGCTTCACGACGTGCTTGAGGGTTACACCGGACATGGCGCCGAGGAGGAGAGGGCGGCGGGCAAGCGACCATTCCCCGCCACCTGAACGCGTCTAGGGCGATGGTAGTCGCCCCGCCCGCCGCGACACTTGCGTCAGGTCAAGGCCGCCGCACGGGAGGCGGACGGCCGGCGCGGAAGGGGACGGAAACGAGCCGGCGCCGGGGGCGCGGCGGGAGGTCGGGCCGTTCAGAGATTGCAGAACGTGAGCTCGAACGGCACGTCGCGGTCGTAGACGGCGCCGCGGTCCATTCCGGTCACGCCGATGAAGCGGATGTTGAGCGCGTACTTGTTCGCGCTGATCTCCGGCACGCAGGGCAGGTCGCTGTCGACCGCAAGTCGGAGGAGCTGCGCGACCTTCGACGTGGTCAGCATGAGCTGGAACACGCCGCGGCCCGCGGTCTGCCGGCTCGCCCGCCCGTTGTCGCGCAGCAGGCGCAGGATGATCGACAGGCCGTCGTGGATCGGCAGGAACGGCTCGAGCCACGCCTTGAGATCGCTCTGCCGGGCCGCCGCGTCGGCGTTGAGCCAGTAGTGGTAGGCCGGGAGGTCGAACTCGCAGACGCCGCCGGGAATCGCGGTGCGCTGCTTGATCGTCATCAGCCACTCGTTCTCGCGCAGGTGCGTTCCGGCCTTGCCGGTCTGCGCGAGCAGCGCGCCGCTCGCGTGCTCGATCTCGGCGAGCAGCGCCTCGAGCACGCGCGTCTCGATCGCCGGATTGTTGCGCAGCGGGGAGAGGAGCTGCTTCTGCCGCTCGAGCTCCTGCAGGAGGTCGGTCTTGAGGTCGGCGCGGGCCGCGACGTCGGTGATCTCGAACAGCGCGAGCAGCGCGGCGTGATGGTCCGGCGCCTCGGTACGCGCCGCGAAGTGCTGGGCGCGCCGATAGAGGTCCTCGAGCCGCATCAGGGTGCGGATGCGCTCGTTCAGCGGATGCTCGTAGCGGATCACGGCTGGCGCGGCGTGTCGCGGGGCTTCAACCCCGCATTCTGCCCGAAGACGACGGCGCGCGGCCCGCCTCCGCGGCGAGCTCGCGGTAGCGGCGGTCGAGCGCCGCGACCTGCGGCGGAATCGCGGACGGCGGGCCCGAGTTGTCGAGGACGTCGTCCGCGCGAGCCAGTCGCTCCGCCCGGCCGAGCTGCGTCGCCATGATTGCGCGCACCTCGGCTTCCGCGAGGCCGCTGCGCAAGCGGACCCGGCGGACCTGCTCGTCCTCCGGGCAGTCGACGACCAGGACCCGCGAGACGACGGACGCGAGGCCGCCGCGCTCCAGGAGCAGCGGCACGACGAGAATGCCGTAGGGGCTCGTCCAGCGCGCGACCGCGTCGCGGGCGGCGGCCCCGATCAGCGGATGAAGCGCTCCCTCGAGCCGCGCGCGCACCGACGCGTCGGCGAAGGCGCGGCGGCGCAGCGCCGCCCGGTCGAGCGCGCCGTCGGGCTGCAGCCAGCCGGGGCCGAGCGCGGCGACGATCGCGGCGAGGCCGGGCGCGCCGGGCACCGTGAGCTCGTGCGCGAGGCGATCGGTGTCGGTGACGTCGATGCCGCGCGCGGCGAAGGCGTCGGCCACCGCGGACTTGCCGCTGCCGATGCCCCCGGTCAGGCCGACGACATAGGGCAGGCCCTTGCCCCGGCTCACGGCAGCCACAGCCTGATCAGCGCGGGCCCGGCGAAGAGCGCGATCGCGCCGGCGAGGGCGAGGTACGGCCCGAACGGCAGCGGCACCGTGTGATCGCGACCGCGGAACGCGATCAGCGCAAGCCCGATGACGGCGCCGGCGACCGACGACAGCAGGATGATCAAGGGCAGCATCTTCCAGCCGAGCCACGCACCCAGCGCGGCGAGGAGCTTGAAGTCGCCGTAGCCCATGCCTTCCTTGCCGCGGATCAGCTTGAACGCCCAGTAGACCGACCACAGCGAAAGATAGCCCGCGACGGCGCCGACCACCGCGCTCGCGAGCGGTGTGAAGAGCCCGAACAGATTGGCGACGAGTCCCGCCCAGAGGAGAGGAAGCGTCAGGTCGTCCGGCAGGTATTGCGTGTCGGCGTCGATCAGCGCGAGCGCGAGGAGGGTCCACAGGAAGACGCAGGCCGCGGCGCCCTTGGGCGTGGGACCGAACGCGGCGATCGCCGCGACGGCGAGCGCGCCGCCCGCGATCTCGACGATCGGATAACGCGCCGAGATCCGCGTGCCGCACGCGCGGCAGCGGCCGCGGAGCGCGAGCCACGAGACGACCGGAATGTTCTCGAGCGCGCCGATCCGGTGGCCGCAGGACGGGCACGCCGACCGCGGGACGACGAGGTTGTACGCCGGCGCGTCCGGCACCTCCTTGCCCTCGTGCTCGAGGCAGTCCTCGCGCCAGGCGCGCTCGAGCATCTTCGGCAGCCGGTGGACGACGACGTTGAGAAAGCTGCCGACGCACAGGCCGACGAGCAGCGCCGCTGCGGCTGCAACGACAGGCGAAGGATCGATCATCGCACCACGACCGCGGGCCGCCGGGACCGATCGCGGAAGAACCGGTCCCGCACGCTGCGCGGCCGCCGCGGCGTCAGACGACCTGGCCCAGCTTGAAGATCGGCAGGTACATCGCGACCACGAGGCCGCCGATCACGACGCCGAGGAACACGATGATCAGCGGCTCGAGCA
>DASQBO010000046.1:0-2575 GCA_035635175.1 Casimicrobiaceae bacterium
GATGTCGCACGACCTGAAGACGCCGATCACCCGGCTCCGCTTGCGCGCGGAGCTCCTCGAGGACGAGCCGCTGCGGACGCGCTTCGCGCGGGACCTCGACGAGATGGAGGCGATGGTCGTCCAGACGCTCGAATACATGCGGGACGCGACGGCAAGGGAGCCCCTGCAGAGGGTCGACGTGAACGCGCTTCTCGAGAGCCTCCAGACGGATTGCCAGGAAGCCGGCGGCGACGTCGAGATCCGCGGCGCGGCGGCGGCCCCGTACGCGGGCCGGCCGCTCGCCTTGCGCCGCTGCGTCACGAACCTCGTCGACAACGCGCTACGGTACGGCAAGCGCGCGATCGTCGTGATCGACGACGCTCCGGCGACGCTCACGCTGCGCGTGCAGGACGAGGGGCCGGGCCTGCCGCAGGATCAGCTCGAACAGGCCTTCGAGCCGTTCTTCCGCGGCGAGACCTCGCGCAGCCGCGACACCGGCGGCACGGGCTTGGGCCTCGGCATCGCCCGCAACATCGCGCGCGCGCACGGCGGCGAGCTCGTCCTGCGCAACCGTGCCGGAGGCGGCCTCGAGGCCGTCCTGACGCTGGCGCGCGGGTCCCCGGCCGCGCCGGGCGGCGGCGCGGATGCGACCGAGGAGCGAAACCGCTAGTCGTCCTTGACTTCGAGATCGACCATCAGCTCGTTCGCGAGCGCCTCGAGCTCGCGCCGGAGGTCGTCGTCGCCCACCGACGCCGGCACGGCCAGCTCCGCTTCGAAACGGAACAGCGGCTCCGCGGACATCGGCGCGCTCTCGATCGTCGTCTGGAGCTCGTCGATGCTGACGCCGCGCCGCGCGAGGCAAGCCGAAAGGTCGCGGACGATACCCGGGCGATCGTTGCCGACGAGCGAGAGCCGGATGTGGCGCGCCGGCGCCGTGTCAGCGCGTGCCTGCCCGCGCGCGATGACGACCTGCAGGCCGGACGCGGTCAGCTCCTCGAGCGCACTCACGAGCGCGTCGGCATCGCGCTCGTTCACCTCGAAGTGAACCATGCCCGCGAACTGCCCCGCGAGGCTCGCCATCCGGCTGGCCGCCCAGTTCGCGCCGAACCGGCGCGCGACGTCCGACAGCTGGTTGACGATCCCCGGCCGGTCCGGGCCGACGACGGTGACGACGAGCGATGCTGCCATGTCTCCTTCCTCCGCTGTTCAGTCGGGGGGCGGCGCGACCCGCGCGGGCGCGATCGCCTGCGCGCCCGCGCCGACGATGCGCCTCGCGATCCGCTCGAGGTACGGGTCGACGATGCCGTGCGAGACGAGCGCCACGCGCGTGCGCTCGAGGTAGTCGGCCGATGCGCCGAACGCGCCGCGCGCCGCCGCGATCACGGCGCCCTCCTTCGCTTCCGACAGCCGGCCCGCGTATTGCGGATGGTCGCGGCGGACGACGAACGTCAGCGCGACGAGCTCGCGGCCGTCGGCGTCGACGCGCACCCACCGCGGCCTGTACGCGCCGACGACCATCTCGCGGCGCCACAGCAGATGCAGCTCGTCGATCGCGAGCGGCGCCGGGAGGCGCAGCGCGACGCCGCGGCACGTGCCGCCGCGATCGAGCCCGAGCACGAGCCCGGGACTCTGCGGCGTGCCGCGCGAGGCGAGCGACCACAGGCAGAAGCGGCGGTGCAGCCCGCGCAGCGTCGCCGGCCGCATCTCGGCCACCGGGAACAGCGGGTTCCACAGCAGCGAGCCGTACGCGAAGACCCACCAGCCCGCGCCCTTCGGCCGCAGGGCGAGCGTCGCCGTGAGCGACGCCGAAAGCTGCTCGTCGTCGAGCGCGCGGCCCGCGTCGACGGCTGCGAGGTAGATCTCGCGCATCCGCCCCCGCTCGAGGTCGGCCCGGCAGAGCACGTCGGTGCCGCGCGTCCAGTGCTTCATTCTTCGTCGGGCTGCCGCGCGATCTTCGCTAGCTCGACCTTCGCCTGCCGGCGCTTCGCCGCCGTCGTCTTGCCGTGCGCACCGCCCTTGCGCAGGAGCGGGGAGCGCGCCACCGGATTGCGCGGCTTCGGCGCCGTGCGCGCGGCGTGCCGCTTCGCGCGCTTCATGGGAGCGGCGCGAACGGATGCCGGGCCTCGCACCACGCGGCGACGGCGACGAGGCGATCGTCGGCGTCCCGCGGCGCTGCCAGCTGCATGCCGAGCGGCAGTCCGTTCGCGGCGCGGCCGATCGGGATCGAGATCGCGGGAAAACCCGTCAGCGACCAGAGCGAGCAGCACGCCGGATCGCCGGTGGACGCAAGGTCGGCGGGCGCCGCGCCGCGCGCCGGCGGCGAGACCACCGCGTCGAAGCCTGCGAGCCATGCCGTGAAGGTGCCGATCGCCTCGTCGCGGCGGCGAAGCGCCGTCCGATAGTCGCCCTCCGGAGTGGCGTGCCCCTCGTCGAGCGCGGCGTTGAGCTGCGTCGACATCCGCGCACGCTCGCGCTCCTGCAGCGCACGGTGCCGCAGTGCCGCTTCGTGCAGCATGATCGTGCGCAGCACGAGATGCGCATCGCGCCAGGGCGCCGGGAAATCAACGGCGACGATCTCCGCGCCCGCCGCGCGCAG